>JAUWWJ010000368.1 GCA_030616935.1 Planctomycetaceae bacterium | reverse complement strand
GTTTCCAAATAGCCTCTGCTGCAGCTAGCCCTGGTACAGCTGATGAACCGCTACTTGGTGGATCGAAGGCAGTTGGGGTGATGATCCCACTAAGAGCACTTCGCACGGCAAGTAGAACGAGCCTGTGCAGACGCCCAGAATCACGAAAACGCACTTCTGTTTTGGCTGGATGTACATTCACATCAACATGCGTAAGAGGAACATGCAGTTGCAGAAAAACAATCGGTTGTCGCCCCGAAAGGAGACGTCCGCGATAACCCTCCTGGACTGCGTGCAGAATCGAACGATCACGGAATGGCCGACCACCAATGAAGAAGTGCTGGAACCGTCCACTCGCCATATCGTCTTCAGGTCGCCCAATCAGAGCTGCTACTGAAATATCATCGTCAACTTCCTTTGCATGAAGTAGCCGATCAGCAAGCTGGGCTCCATAAAGATCAGCGATCCTCTGCCGCCAGTCATCAACCGCTGGCAACTCATGCACTCGCCTGCGATTGTGTGTAAGTGAGAATGCAATCTCAGGATGAGCAAGAGCTGTTTTCACAAAAGCCTCTGATGCGTGAGACCACTCTGTAGCTGGCGTCTTGAGAAACGCTCGCCTCGCTGGAATCTTCGAAAACAGCTGGTGCACCTCGACTGATGTCCCAGGCCTGCAGCCCTCTGGCATGACTCCTCGGTTCAGGCCACCATCGACCTCAAGACGACTACCGGTTCCTGACGCAGTTCTTGTCCGTATCAAGACGCGAGACACCTCAGCAATTGATGCCAATGCTTCGCCGCGAAAGCCAAGTGTTTTGATATCCTCAAGATCATCTGCATGATGAAGTTTACTGGTCGCGTGCGGCGAAACAGCGAGCGGTAAATCCTCGGCTTCGATTCCACAGCCATCATCAACAATTCGTATTAAGGCAATCCCACCTTGCTCGAGTTCTGCATCTACACGAGTAGGGCCAGAATCGAGTGCATTCTCAAGAAGCTCTTTCACAACACTTGCTGGTCGTTCCACCACCTCACCAGCTGCGATTCGATTAATCACAGAGACGGGCAGGGTCTGAATCTTCCCCATATTTTTTTCCTGCTCACTTCTTCAGATTGTTAGCCAAAATTGAGTTTCTAGGTGAATGCGAAATAGACTGTACATGTACTCCAAAAACTCTCTAGTGAAGTTTGTATTCTTTTATTTTGCGATAAAGTGTTCGTTCGCCAATACCGAGCATTTCTGCGGTCTGCTCCCGGTTTCCCCCAGCCAACTTGAGCGTCTCTGCAATAAATATCTTTTCAATTTCATCAAGTGGCCGACCAACAAGAGATGTAATACCAACATTCTCCTCAACGTTGTCTGGGACGACCGCCTGCACATGCCCAGCCTCTGGATCCAATTCAGCTGGTAGATCATCAACATCGAGCGTCTCATCACAATCAACAACCACCATACTTTCAATAACATTACGCAGCTGACGCACATTCCCAGGCCATGAAAACGCCAAGAGCTTCACTCTCGCAGCACGTGACATACCTTTGATAGGCTTTTGATGTCTTTTCGCAAATTGCTTCATGAAATGCTCAATAAGAAGCGGTATATCCGCGGATCGTTCCTGCAGATTCGGGATCAATATCGTCACGACTTTCAGCCGATGATAGAGGTCACTACGAAAACTACCATCTTCGACTGCATCCTCAAGATTCCGATTTGTTGCAGAAAGAATTCGAACATTCACTCGAACAGGCTGATTCGAACCTACCCTTGTAATCTCTCCCGACTCGAGGACTCGAAGCAGTTTGATCTGTGTCGCCAAAGGCATGTCACCAACCTCATCAAGGAATAGCGTCCCACCATCAGCGTATTCAAACTTCCCAACCCTGTCTGAAGACGCGTCAGTAAACGCACCTTTGATATGGCCGAAAAGCTCACTTTCAAGAATATTCTCACTAAGCGCACCGCAGTTCAGCGCAACAAAAGGCTTTTTCTTTCGCGGGCTGTTTTGATGAATTGCCTGCGCAACTAGTTCCTTTCCGGTGCCGGTTGCTCCTTGAATTAGAACAGTTGCATCCGTTGGTGCAATCCGTTTCAGTCGCTCGATCACGCCTCGCATCTGAGTGCTTGACCCCACGACTCCTTCGAAACCAAATCTTTCATCAAGTCGCTGATTCAACTCGAGATTCTTAAGCCGCAGCCGAACTCCAGCAGACGCCTTCTCAACAGCCACTCTTAACTGAGCAAGCTCAAGAGGCTTCTGCAGATACGTGAAAGCCCCTTGTTGCATCGCCTCAACTGCTGATGGCACTGTTCCATGCCCTGTCACAACAATAACTTCCGTTTCGGCAGATGACGTCTTCGCCACTTTAAGAATTTCCAAACCACCAATGTCATTCATCATAAGATCAGTAACAACAACATCGAACGATTCCTCGCGAATCTGCTGGGCACCTTCATTACCACCACCAGCTACAATCACCTTATAGCCAAGTCGCTCAAGCCCTTCGCCCATTGTCCGCGCATGCACAATATCATTGTCCACCACCAGAACACGTACGGATCTGGAAATCCCGTCAACACTTTTTGGAGAAGAGCTAGTTTCTATCGGGCTTGTCGGCATCACGCACCAAAGACTAAGTTAGGGTTGAAAAACTTTCAGGACTTATTGTCAGTTGATTCTGTTGGCAAACGCGGGGGCGCCGGCAGCCATATTGCCAACTTGGTTCCGCGACCTGGAGCACTTTCGATGTCAATTGAGCCGGCATGGGCCTCAATAATTTTTCGTGCAGTGGGAAGTCCGAGGCCTGAGCCGCCTTGTTTTGTTGAATAGAATGCCTCAAACACTCGAGCCAGTGTCTCAGGACTCATACCAGGGCCAGTGTCGATCAATTCAATCAAAACACCGAGACCAGCAGCACGCGTCCTGACCACTAACTGCCCGCCTTCTTGCATTGCCTGAGTCG
>JAUWWJ010000006.1 GCA_030616935.1 Planctomycetaceae bacterium | reverse complement strand
TCAACCACACGAAGTGTATAACCTTGCTGCTCAGAGCCATGTTCGTATCAGTTTTGAACAACCGAATTACACAGCTGAAGTCTCAGCACTTGGCGTTCTCGAAATGCTTGATGCTATCCGTGAGTTTCAACACCAATCTGGCCAGGAGGTTCGGTTTTATCAAGCATCCTCATCTGAAATGTTTGGTAACGTTCAGGAATCTCCACAACGGGAGACAACACCTTTTGCTCCACGGTCACCTTATGGTGTGGCGAAACTGTACGGTCACTGGATAACAGTCAACTATCGTGAGAGCTATGGTTTACACGCTTCCAGCGGCATTCTGTTCAATCATGAAAGTCCACGAAGAGGCGAGAACTTTGTGACCAGAAAAGTCACACAAGCCGCTGCTCGAATAAAACTAGGTCTTCAGAAAACAATTACTCTTGGAAATCTTGAGGCACAACGTGACTGGGGATTTGCGGGAGACTTTGTAAAGGCCATGTGGTGCATGCTGCAGCAGGATAAGCCCGAGGATTATGTTATTGCTACAGGTTCATCGCACTCCGTTCGTGAGCTCTGCCAAGTAGCTTTTGAACATGTCGGGCTCGACTACCGTGATCACGTCGAACATGACGTTCGATTTCAGCGGCCCGCTGAAATCGATCATTTGCTGGGCGACGCCACGAAGGCCCAAGAAAATCTTGGCTGGAGTCCCTCTGTTTGTTTTCAAGAATTAATTGTCATGATGGTTGAATCTGATTTAAAACGTGCAGCCAAACAAGGCGAGAGCTAACCCTCACACAAGCGAAGTGGACATGTCAAACCGTGAGATTTACCTCGACCACGCGGCAACGACACCTGTTGATCCGATCGTAGCCGATACAATCTCTCAGATTCAGGCTGATTGCTTCGCGAACCCATCGAGCCCACATCGTGCAGGTAGGCGTGCACACCACATGCTGGATGAATCAAGGGGCAAAATACTTGAATATTTTGACTGTCCAGATGCTACGCTCATTTTCACATCCGGTGCAACGGAGGCTAATTATCTTGCTATCCACGGCCTGAGAAATCCAGAACAAACTGCATTTGGGACGAGCCAACGAGACCACGAAAGCCTCCGGAATGCTGCACTTTCCCTTACTACACAATCAGCAAAACAGACCATACTTCCACTTGATGAAAATGGCTGCCTTTGCAAAAAGGATCTCCAGTCGTGGCTCCTTTCTCTCGATACCAGCAGCCAACAACGTTCTCGTCTCGAAGATGTCAATGCCCACAACGTATTCCTTTCAACAACACTTGTTTGTGGACAAACAGGTGCAGTTGAGGACATGCCAGGCATTCAACAGGTGCTGGAGGACACCGACACACGGTACACCCTTCATGTCGATGCAACCCAAGCCGTTGGGAAAATTCCTGTATCTTTTCCTGAAACTGGAGCAACCAGCCTCGCCTTCACACCACACAAATTTGGTGGTCCACGCGGAATTGGTTGTCTCATCATCAAGAAAAATGTTGAATGGAAGCCACTCTTTTCTGGTTCCCAGCAACTGGCGATGCGGGGTGGCACAGAGCCTGTGGCGCTGATCGCTGGATGTCAAGAAGCAGCTCATCAAGCGATTACACAGCAACATTCTGAATCGAGACGGCTAACGATTTTGAGAGAATCTTTTGAGTCTACGATTTGCGAAATGGCCAAAGAGGTTGGTATCGTCCCCTCCATTATTTGTCAGAACACAAGACGAAGCCCGCATATCTCGACCATTGCCTTCCCTGGCATTGACCGACAGGCTTTTATGATGGCAGCTGATCTTGCTGGACTTGCCGTTGCAACGGGAACAGCATGTGCCAGTGGTTCTCAGGAGCCAGCGCCAGCACTTATCGCGATGAACCTTCCAAAGCCCGTCATTCAGTCAGCAATTCGATTCAGTTTCGGGCGAACAACATATGCAAATGATCTCGAAACGGCATTAGAAAAAATCTATCGTATTCTCCAAAAGGGTTCTTCGGTCAGCCCAAATCATCCCATGTGATTGCAGAAGATAGAAAGATTCCCTAGCCTGACACTGTTGGGGAGAGCCCGGAAGGACGTGGCTCATTTATCTGGCATGGCGGCCACACATTACCTCGAACTGCAATGTGGTCATCCAATGGCAGCTATCCTTTCTATCCAGCCATTGACTTTTGATTTTCTTGCTGAATCAACATTTGATTTTTGTATTAAAAAAAGCGTTGATTTAGCCACTCAACCAACATGCCCAACGTCAGAACAACGCGGCCTTTTGGTTGTCGGCTTTGGGAGTCAACAAGATTCATGCGAAGCCTGGCTACTGAATGCAATAACGTCGTGGGAAACACTGTCTTGCGACAAAACGACCAGTAACCCAGATAGCAGTCGTCCGTGCAGAGTGTGGGCACGGATAGAAGGCTCTTCCCTAGCAACAGTGATTAAAAAATATCGCTCTGTAGGATCACTTCGACCGTTGCGAAAATTTCTATTGTCGAATGATCAAATAGCGGATCACTCGGACAATAGTTTGAGTATGGTTGTTATGAACCGAATTGACCGTATTTCAAAAAATGAATCAGACCAGTTTATGGCAGGTCAATGCATTGACCTGCTGCTTACACATTTCTCTCTGGTACTCATAACCCTCCCGAACCATCCCGCAACTCTTGATTTACACCCCTTTCTTTCTTCACGACTGTCTGCAGGGTTTTTACTTCACATTCCAAATGGGTCCTCATCCACACAACAAAAGAAAAAAAAGGGGTATGCAAAAATAGCACCGACTCTTCCGGGTCGAGAGCCTCATACCAAAAAATCGAGGCCGATTGATGTTAAAGAGATAGACACAGTCAATAGAATTATCTTCGCAGTAGCCAGCCACTTTCGGGTGACGGATAAGGATATTCGGAACGGCTCTCAACGTCGATGTCACGTGCGACCACGAGGTTTAGCTATCTACTGTGTTCGAGAAATGACAAATTTAAGCAGCCATGAAATTGGAAGGCTCTTTGGTGGTCGAGATCACTCTACCGTCCTCCATAGCTTGAAAGTCACCACAGAAATACTACAACAGGACCAAGGAGCTGATGCTGACCTTCGAACAATTAAAAGCCGATTGGGGCACACGAGCATCTGTTGAGAAACGTGTCGTGAAAGTGTTCAATCTGGTGACATCATTTTGTCTATTTTAGTGTTTCAGGGTGTATCAACATTCTTACACCAACTCAAGATCACGCACTCATCAGAAGTCTCACACGTCATCCTCTGTAAACAGGCATGTTCTAAGCCTGCCCCAGATAGAGTTCTGACGTCGTATTAGTGCTATGCAATTATTCAGACAACACAAAAAAGGAAACTAAAAAACGAACAATCAACACGTTTCAGACAAAGCTTCCACATCTGTATGCATGCTTTGGAAGTTTCATCTGCTCGTGTCAATGCTCTGTTTTTAAAGTCCCAAATGCTTCTCACGTTAGATGATCAACGTAGCTTTCATCACCATATTGTCTTGTATAAATATGTATTGATTGTCTGTATTACTCTTACTTCTAATCCTTTTCCTTCTTTTTCTTTTATTCCTTTCTTTTCTTATAGAAAAGATTAAGTAGAAGACATAAAGAAGTGATTATCCGTTCCGCACGTAGAGGTGCTAAAAAGACATGAAAACAAGTTGTTTTTAACCCAAAAAAATCTCATAAATCTTCTGTGAAACACGAAGAAATCAGGTAAATTGAGGGGTCCCTAGATTGCGTGGTATCCGCGTATCGAAATGGGTTTCATTTTGCCCTCTTCCCCAAAACAGTGCCCTCCACATGAACTTGCGATGTACTCGTGAACCGCTTCTAGCCGCTCTTCAAACAGCAGCAGCTGTTGTGCCCTCCCGGTCAACAAGGCCGGTCCTTACAAACGTGAAATTGGACGTCGATGGATCCACTGCAGTCCTCTCAGCCACGGACTTGGAAATAGGCATTCGTACTGAAATCGAAGGTGTCGAAACAACAGCAGCAGGAAGCGTGCTCCTACCTAGCGTACGATTAATGGCAATCGTCCGGGAAAGTCCACCGGGCACAACATTCGAGATTGAGACCGATGGAAACGCAACGGTCGTCAAGGCTGCTCGAAGTCAGTTTCGTTTACCTGCAGAAGATCCAGTTGAATTTCCATCTGTAGCGACATTTCCTACAGATGCTTGCTTTGAACTTTCCACACCGTTAGTTCGTGAACTGGTTCGAAGGACGGTATTTGCTACCGACAACGAGTCAAGTCGATACGCACTCGGAGGTGTTCTCCTCGAGTTAACGGATGCTACGGTAGTGGCTGTCGGGACCGATGGACGCCGTCTGGCAAAGATGGAGGGACCATCATCGATTCAGGGTGGTGAACTGCCAGCGACTCAACCGATTGTTCCAGCTCGAGCTATGCAACTCATTGAACGAAGCCTGGGCGATGCAGAGGCACCAGTTAAACTGGCTGTCCAAGGAAGTGACGTGTTGATTCACACGGGACACACCACGATATCAGCACGGCTTGTCGAGGGAAGGTTTCCTCGTTGGCGAGATGTTTTTCCAGAAAGACCAGATGCCGTGAGTGTCAAAGTTGTAGCTGGACCTTTGCTTTCAGCGGTTCGGCAGGCAGCCATTGTTACGAGTGAACAATCCAAAGGTGTTGATTTCGGATTTGAGTCGGGACAATTGGTCCTTGCGGGGCAATCCGCAGAAAGCGGCCAGAGTCGTGTGGAGATGCCCATTGATTACAGTGGTGAAACAGTACAGATCAAACTTGATCCCCGTTTCGTAAGCGAATTCCTTCGAGTCCTCGATCCAGCAACTTCGATTGATGTCGAACTCACGGATGGGCAAAGTGCGTGTGTCTATCGAACTGATGATGGTTATGGGTACTGTGTTATGCCGTTAGCGGCTGATTAGTCGCTCGTCATGCAAAGGATAATCACTGTGCCTTCAGTGTCTTCACATTGGAAAACTAGCCGAATGACAGACCCACGAACCCTCGGAAATGTTTTGTCGAGGTTGATGGCGAGGGCCGGCTACGACCGGGAGCAAGGAAGTGATGCGTTACGTTCTGCATGGGAAAGTGTCGCCCCAGAAAGTTTGCGAGGGGGTTCACAGGCAGGTGTCGTTCGACGAGGTGTTCTTGAAGTATTTGTAACGCATTCAGCACTTGTTCAGGAAATGGGATTTCATAAACATGAAGTCATTCAAAAACTGCAATCGCTGCTGCCATCGGAAGGGATTACGGATATTCGTTGTCGTCTCCTCATCGAAGCAGGTCAGAAGTAGGATCGATATGTTTAGGATTCTAAAAATTCGTTCATAAAAAATGTTTTTCAATTCACTCAATTGTTTCGCGAAAGGTGTCCATGGCTGAATCAGCACCATCCCCTGCAGAAAATTCATCTGAGGCAGGTTACACAAGTACTGACTTGAAGCATCTCTCTGACCGTGAGCATGTGAGAGAACGGTTTGGAATGTATATCGGTGACAATACGTCACGCGGACTTCATCATTTGATCTATGAAGTCGTTGATAACTCGATTGATGAGTGTATGGCTAAATATGCTTATAGAGTATCAGTGACAGTAAATGTCGACGGTAGTGTGACCATTGAAGATGACGGACGTGGAATCCCTACAGGAATCCACGAGCAACTTTCAGAAGAGATGGATCGTGAAGTGTCGACCCTTGAAGGCGTGATGACAGTTCTCAAATTTGGCGGAAAATTTGAAAAGGGCGCGTACCAGACATCCGGTGGTCTTCATGGTGTCGGTGTCACAGTCGTCAATTTCCTTTCTGAATGGTGTGAGGTTGAGGTAGCACGAGATGGACATCTCTGGCAGCAGGAATATCAGCGTGGTGAGCCCACTGGGCCTGTTCGTAAGATGGGCACCGCGACTACGACGGGTACAAAAACAACATTTAAACCAGACCCTCAAATATTTCCGCAGACAAAATTTTCCTGGGATATTCTTGCTCGCCGTTTGCAGGAATTAGCATTCCTTAACTCGGGCGTGCGTATTGTCTTCACGGATGCTTCGAGTGGTCAGACAGAGGAGTATCACTATGAGCGGGGAGTTGAAGAATTTGTTGAATGGCTGAATAGGTCAAGTGATGCTGTCCATCCCGATGTCATCTGTCTCAAAGGTGAAACAGAGGGTGTCGCCTGGGATATAGCCCTTCAATACACCAGCGACTTTACCGAAAACGTTCACAGTTATGTGAATAACATTTCCACAAATGAAGGTGGAACGCATGTTTCTGGTTTTCGTTCAGCGCTTACCCGAAGTCTGAATTCATATGGCAAGAAAACAGGGATCTATAAGGATTTAATACCAACAGGTGATGATGTTCGGGAAGGAATTACAGCTGTTGTGAGTGTACGAGTTGCTGAGCCACAATTTGAAGGCCAGACAAAGACCAAACTGGGTAACAGTGAAGTTGAAAGCATCATAACGTCAGCCGTGGGTGAGTTCCTTGGGAAATATCTGGAGGAGCACCCCAAGAGCGCAAAAGCTATTGTTCAAAAAGGGGTCCTGGCTGCCGAAGCGCGTACTGCTGCTCAAAAAGCAAAAGCACTTTTGCGTGAAAGAAAAGGTGCACTCTCAGGTGGTGGTCTTCCAGGAAAACTTCGTGACTGCACAAGCAAAGATGTTGATAAATGTGAACTCTATCTCGTCGAGGGTGATTCAGCCGGCGGCTCAGCCGAGGGTGGCCGTCTACGTGAATATCAAGCGATTCTTCCTCTTCGTGGAAAAATTATTAATGCGTACAAAAGTCGTGAGGACAAGGTTCTTGCGAACGAAGAAGTGCGAAGTGTTATTTCAGCAATTGGAGCAGGCATTGGGCCTGAGGCGGATCTAACAAAACGCCGATACGACAAAGTCGTCATTATGACGGATGCTGATGTTGATGGTTCCCACATTCGCACGCTCTTGCTCACCTTTTTCTACAGGCAGATGTATCAACTGGTTGTATCTGGCCATGTCTATGTTGCGCAACCACCACTGTTTCGCGTGCGGAACAAGAAGCATGTGTACTATGTGCAAACAGAAGAGGAAATGAAACAACAACTGCTTGACCAAGGCCTTGGAGAAGGTGTTTTTCTACCTGGTGATGGGCGGGAATTGGCTGGGGAAGAGATGCAGAGGCTCTGTCGGACGCTGGCAGGATTAGAGGATGCCTTGGTCGCCCTTGAGCGTCGAGGAATTAGCTTGCGCGACCACGCAGCTCGTCGAGATTCGGAGACAAAAAAGCTGCCAATGTATCACGTATTTTTTGGTGCTGAAGAGCACTGGTTCACGAGTCGGGACCAGCTCGAGTCATTTGTTGAGTCAAAAGAGAAAATCACAGGAGGTGAATTAGAGGCTGGCAAAGCTGATGAAAATAAGCCAGGAGGAGGTGGTGCAGCCGATCCGGAATCTGCTGAACATCAACTTATCGTTATAGATCTTCATGAGGTCCGCAGCATCAATGCGGGGCTCACGGAGCTTGATTCTATGGGATTTGGAATTGAGTCCCTCATGCCGGAGGACAGAACGGGTACGGAAGAGCCTCGATATCTGCTGCGTCGGGGCGAGAACAAAATCGGACTTGATGATCTAAGAGGTCTCCTTACTGCCGTGCGACGTGCTGGCGAGAAGGGTTTGGCCATTACCCGGTTTAAGGGCCTGGGTGAAATGAACGCAGAAGAACTCCGGGAAACAACCCTCGATCCATCCAATCGAACACTTCTTCGTGTCTCAATGGAAGATGCAGCCGCCGCTCATGAACTCTTCCGTACGTTGATGGGAGAGAAAGTCGAGCCTCGTCGGGAGTTTATAGAACGGAACGCTCTCGATGTTAGAAATCTTGATGTGTAAGAACGAACTATGTTTCTTTATCAAGAATCTTGATTCGAATGTTCTTGATCCAGACCGCATAGCCATGGTCTTGAAAAGCAAATCCTCCATGTGAGGATCGTTTGCCGGCCGCGCCCTCATTGAGGTTGGCTTGGTTTACCACCTCATCATTTATTGAAACGGTAATCTGATTGTCTACACACCGAATGTGCATATGGTTCCAGTGTTTTGCAGGTTTTGAAGCATTCTTTGTTGGTGCATGATCTGGAATAATTCCTCCAGCAGTATGGTCACCGAATTCGGGCTTCGACCAAAGACTGTTCTCGTAGAGCTGAACCTCTTTATGATGCCGATCTTGAAGTTGTGAAAGATCCGGAATGTGAAAGTAGAGTCCGCTGTTCTGGTCTGTACGCCAATCGAAATCGAATTCAAAATTGGTGACGCCGATATCCTTCAGGACAAGGTAATTCTCATAGTTTTTCCAATGTTTGTAGTCGCGTTCAGGCAGGTGGATAACGCCATCATCTTGTAATGTCCATGCTCCTTTTGTTGTCCAATTATCAGAGAGACGACCAGTGATAAGAGGCATCCATTCCGATGCTAAGAGCGGGCTGCCTATGAGAAAAGAACATACAAATAGAAGCCTATACAACGCATTTGGTACTTTTTGATTCAACATGAGGCCAACCTTATGAGAAAGTGTTATGGAAAGACGACGAGGGCGTCTTCAGGGATTTGTGTGAACAGACGGTATTGGAGGCAAATAGTGCCATGTATCGAAAGTTGCCGCCTGACCGTAATAGTGTCCGTTCTCATCGGTAATATTCCAGATGATAGCCTGATCAATCTTGAAACGTTTTCCAGTTTTGGAAACTCGAATCCCTGAATAGTCATCAATATAACCATTCTTTAGTGTTCTTTCCAAAAGCTGGGCCCGCTCATTTTGATGAATCGGCTCAGCTGTTTTTCGAGACGGTGTCTGAACGAAATCTTCCCAAGTCATTCCCCAGAGGCAGAGCGCTTTTTCATTCCCATAATTCAATATGGGATCGTCTTCTGTTCCATGGGAAACAACAACGAATGGTGCGGTAAATAAACAATGAGCTTGTTCTTCACGCGTGCGATTGCGCACAAGTAAATCCCTTCCTACAAGGGAAGAAAATGAATTCAAAAGAAGTTCAACATGTCGGAAAAGATCACGCATAATAGAACCTATACGACGGACATTCTTCAGTAGAAAAACTATTCAGTGAGAAGTAGAATAAGGATTCTTATTATGACAAATCATCGTGTGATGAACCGAGGGAGCATACTTTTTGCCACAGGGCTCCTGGCATTCGTATTAAGCGGCCCCAATGCATATGGCCAATCAGCTCTGCCGCTGGTCTTTCAAGATGATTTCAGTGATGGGAGTGCACGATGGGAAACAACAGATGCTGGCTCATGGACACTTACGAACAAGGATGGTCGCTCAGCTTGGGGAATCAATAAGCGTAAAAGTGACTACCAGCCGAAGGTCCGGAGCCCACATAATATAGCTCTAGTCCAAGACTTGAATCTTACTGAAACCATTATTGAATTTGACGTTCAAAGTACTCGTGACACTGGGAACCACCGCGACTGCTGCGTGTTCTTTCAGTATCAGGATCCCGAACATTTTTATTATGTTCACCTCGGTGCAAAGCCTGATCCACATAGCGGACAAATCATGATAGTTGACGGAGCACCTCGTCGAGCACTGACGACAAATAAGCAGTCTGTCCCATGGGATGGTCAATGGCACCACGTAAAACTTGAACGATATACAGCGAGCGGAAAGATAGCAGTATTCTTTGATAATATGAAAAAACCTCTCATGGAGGCACACGATAAAACATTTACATCAGGTAGAGTCGGTATTGGCTCATTCGATGACATGAACGACTTCTCTGATGTGAAGATCTACGGGAAGAGAGCGAGTACAGAGCGGTAGTCTTGCGAATGAAACGATCCTCATGTGAAATACGTTGGTTCTTTTCAGACCCACCTATTTCTATGAGGAGCCGCACCCGATGGCAAAGCAGTCAGTCGCCGACCTTGATCCTGCCGGTAAAACCGTTCTTGTCCGCGTTGATTTTAATGTCCCTCAGGACGGTGACGGCACAATAACCGATGATCGTCGGATTCGCATGGCCGTTCCAACATTACGATCCATTCTTGATCGTGGTGGGAAAGCGATTCTTATGAGCCACCTCGGTCGTCCGAAGGGTGAGGTAAACCCAAAACTCTCGCTTGCTCCAGTGGCGAAACGTTTGGGTGAGCTTCTTGAAAAGCCAGTAGCTCTTGCGACTGATACCGGAGGGAAAGATTCAACAGAAAAAGCGCATGCATTATCAGTTGGTGATGTTCTGGTGCTGGAAAACGTTCGGTTTAACCCCGGAGAAAAAAAGGGAGATGACGCGAGCTATGTTGCAGGCATTGCTGATCTTGCAGATGCCTATGTGAATGATGCTTTTGGAACTTGTCATCGGACTGAAGCCAGCATGTACGCTGTTCCAAAAGCGATGAAAGAATCAGGTAAGCCCGTGGTCGTTGGTTTTCTTGTTGAGAAAGAAATTCAGTATCTCTCAGATGCTGTTGGCCAACCGAAGCGACCGTTTGTTGCGATTCTCGGCGGTAAAAAGGTGAGTGATAAGATTGCTGTTATTACAAATCTTCTAAAGATTTGTGATCATATTTTGATTGGTGGTGCAATGGCTTATACATTCTCTCTTGCTCAAGGTGGGAAGACCGGTGATTCCCTTGTGGAACCAGATAAACTTGAATTGGCAAAGCAGCTCCTCCGAGATGGAGGAGAAAAACTTGTTCTCCCTGTGGATACTCAGTGTGCGGATGACTTTTCACCAGATGCCAACAAAAAAATAGTAAATGCCGGTGAAATACCAGATGGCTTCGAGGGTCTTGATATTGGACCCGATACGGCCAAGCGGTACGTTGAAATTATTCAAAGCGCGGGCACCGTTGTCTGGAATGGCCCGATGGGCGTTTTTGAAATGCCCCCTTTTGATGCTGGTACAAAAGCGGTTGCCGACGCGGTTGCCAGTGCAACAGCGAGTGGTGCAATTACGATTATTGGTGGTGGTGATTCAGCAGCAGCTGTTGAGCAACTTGGCTATGCTGAAAAGGTGAGCCACGTCTCAACCGGTGGTGGAGCATCCCTAGAAATGCTCGAAGGCAAGGAATTTAAGACAGTTGATATTCTTGATGAGAAGTGATTGTTTACAGGCGAGCAATATCGCGGTGTCTCAGCGAAACGGTATGCGTCAAGAAATCCAGTCATAGCTCAAAAAGGATTGAAGTGTTGGGTTTACTTGTGAAGCAAATCGAATGTCACAAAAAAGACAGTTGCGGAGAAAAAGTCCTTCCGCAACTGTCTTTAATTAGCGTTTTTATTTAGCTGCATCCCATGCTGTTGCCACAGTTATGGCAGAGGTAGCAGTTACCATTTCTGACGGTAATGGATCCGCAGTTATCACAGGCAGGGGCATCAATCTGAAATTTTGCAAACTGACTCTGTCTGTCGTCGGCACTGGCCTCAGGGTTTTCTGCCATTTTCAGCCCAGCACGTTCAAGAAGGGCAGCTGTTGTTCCATCCTGCCCTTTTCTTTTAGGAGCTGAGAGTGTCGCTGCCCGAGCGGTAACGGTGGCTTTCCCGTTTCGCCCACTTGGGTGTCGCCCCCTACTTGTGGTGAGTTGTCCGCTGGAGTTGTGTTTTCCATTTGTGGCTTCCTGCCCATTTGCATGCCCGCTCGCCTTCGTGGCGGCGGGCTTGGACTCACTTTCTCCATCATCTCCTGCAGCGGCCTCCCCGCCACTGCTACTGCCTGCGGGTCGATTTGCTTCACGATAACCAGGCAGGAATTCGGTTCCCATCCAGCGGAAGATATAGTCCACCAAACTCTTTGCGACAGGTATATCAGGATTTTTGGTGTAGCCCCAAGGTTCAAACCGCGTGTGCGAAAACTTTTTGGTATAGACTTCGAGGGGAACACCATATTGCAGGCTCATGGACACAGCTGTTCCAAAAGAGTCCATCAAGCCACCAATTGTGCTGCCTTCTTTTGCCATTGTGATGAAAAGTTCACCAGGTCGACCGTCATCGTAGAGACCAACAGTGATATAGCCTTCATGCCCACCAACATTAAACTTGTGAGTCACACTCCTCCGCGTGTCGGGCAGACGTTCTCGTCGCGGCGCAGCGACGGCCTTTTCTGCATTCTTATCACTCTCTGTACTCGTGCCCAGTGGTTGACTTTCTTTTGAGCCGTCACGATAAATTGCAATGGCCTTTAGTCCAAGTCGCCAGCCTTCGACATATGCACCGGCAATGTCTTCAGGAGTCGTTTCACGAGGCATGTTCACTGTTTTTGAAATGGCCCCGGAAAGAAACGGTTGGGCTTCTGCCATCATCTTGATATGTGCTTGCCACTCAATAGACCGTTTTCCAAGGCGAGGCTTAAAAGCACAATCAAAGACCGTTAAATGCTCATCTTGTATATCAGGACAGTCTTCGATGGTGTCATTTTTATCGATGTAGGCAAGAATATTTTCAACTGCTGGTTCGTCATAACCAAGCTTTCTCAATGCCAAAGGTACTGTCTGATTGACAATCTTTAGCATGCCACCACCAGCGAGTTGCTTGTATTTGACAAGCGCAATATCTGGCTCGATTCCAGTGGTGTCACAGTCCATCAAAAAGCTAATGGTGCCCGTTGGAGCGAGTACCGTCGCCTGAGCATTTCGATATCCATGCTGTCGACCGTCTACGAGAACATCATCCCAAATCTGACGCGCCGCATCCCGCAAATGTGTTGGGCAGGCATCATCAATTTTTTCAACGGCATCACGGTGCATTTGCATGACACGAAGCATTGGTTCACGATTTGCTGCAAAGCCTTCAAATGGACCAACTGCACTAGCGAGCTCGGCACTCGTGCGATTAGCTGCACCGTGAAGAATTGCGGTAATTGCTCCACAAATGCCGCGACCAGCGTTTGAGTCGTAAGCCATGCCATCAGCCATGAGCAGACTTCCCAAATTGGAATAACCAAGACCAAGTGGTCGATAGAGATGGCTGTTTTTGGCAATGCGTGCCGTTGGGTAGCTGGCGTGATCAACAAGAATTTCTTGTGCAATAAGAAAGACTCGACACGCTGCAGCAAATCGCTCAACGTCAAATTCGCCATCCGGCTTTCGGAATTTCATGAGGTTGATACTTGCCAAGTTGCATGCAGTATCGTCTAGAAACATGTATTCAGAGCAAGGATTGCTCGCATTGATTCGGCCAGAATTTGGACATGTGTGCCAGCGGTTAATGGTCGTGTCATATTGCACACCAGGGTCGCCGCATTGCCATGCACACTGTGACATGCGGTCTATGATTTCGTTGGCTTTATAAGTTGGGCCGGCCTTCGATGAGTCCGTAACCCAACGAGTCGTCCACGAGTCATTCCGCTCGACTGCTTCCATGAATTCATCAGTTAATCGAACTGAGAGGTTCGCATTCTGGAATAAAATCGAGCTATATGCTTCACCGTTGAAATTGGCGTCGTAACCACCTTTTTCAATCAGAACACGAGCCTTCTTTTCTTCTCTGGACTTACACTCGATGAAATCCATGATGTCCGGGTGATAAACTTTCAGAGATTGCATTTTTGCAGCACGTCGTGTCTTCCCACCACTTTTGACGACACCAGCAATCTGGTCGTAGACCCGCATGAATGAAAGTGGCCCAGATGGACTGCCACCTCCTGAGAGCTTTTCTTTTTGGCTTCGAAGGGTCGTTAGGTCGGTGCCAGTGCCAGAGCCAAATTTGAACAACATGGCCTCGCTACGAGCCAATTCCATGATGTCTTCCATATTGTCTTGAACACTTTGAATGAAGCAGGCACTTCCTTGTGGATATTCATAGGGATTATCGGGCTGCGTCACGTCTCGACTGGCCTCATCCCAACACCAATTACATTTGGATCCCTCAACACCATATTGATGAAACAGCCCGACGTTAAACCACACCGGAGAGTTGAACGCACCATGCTGGTGAACACACAGCCATGCCAAGTCACGATAGAAGTTTTCACCATCCTCAGGTGTCTTGAAATACCCGTCTGCAATGCCCCAATCTGAAATGGTACGAGCAACACGATGGATCAGTTGCTTGACTGAATGTTCTCGTTCCGGAGTGTGAATTTCACCATAAAAATACTTGCTGACGACAACGTTGGTAGCCAGTTGGCTCCACGCCGCTGGAATTTCACACGCAGACTGCTCAAAGAGAAGTTGACCATTTTCACCCTTGATCGCTGCTGTGCGAAGCTCCCACTCTGTTGTGTCAAACGGACTCTCAACCTCGGTTGGACAGAATGTTGATTCAATTTCGATCGCCACTCGTTCGGGAGTCGACTGCGGGCCGCCAGTTCCGGAAGTTTCTTGTGAATGTGAGGCAGAAGAAGCGACTTGAGTGGATGAATCGAACTGAGTCATGGGCAAAACTCCTAATAATGTGATGGCCTCAAAAAGACCTAACAAAGTGTACTCGCGTATAGGTTCTCAACAACTGGTATCGACTGACATACGCGTCCGGAGTGAATCCTTCACTCCGTTAAATTCCCTAAAAACGTTACAAAGATAAATGGCAGTTCCGTCTGCATGCTATCGCAAGATATTGTGGTGTTTACTACTTCGACCACTTGATATGGCAGGGGCGTGAATGTAGCGGGCTGACAGCACACGTCAAGCAGAAAAATTGGAACCCCTATGAACACCCTATTTGGTGAGTTTTGGAACGTCCGGAGAGGTCTTCGAGCAGGTATTTGTTCCAAACAAAAAGTAGTTCTAAAGAGGGGATCATCTGCTTTTTGCCTGGTTGCGGAGGGACACCATCCTGCAAAGGCAATGTTTCCGCTTCATCTTTTTGCCGACGCCTTGAAGACGAATCAGTGATAATGCAAAAAGAGTGACGGATTCCGACAGTGGGAGGGAGTCTGAGTACTCCCTGTGAGCGGCGTGAGGAAGGTCGAAAATGAGCGAGAATCAACAGCTAGCAACAATCCGTGTCCTTTGTCTTGTTGGTGATGCCTATGAAGATCTGGAACTCTGGTATCCAAAACTACGAATTGAAG
>JAUWWJ010000087.1 GCA_030616935.1 Planctomycetaceae bacterium | reverse complement strand
CGAAATGCTTCGAGGCGCGCGTGATCTGATAAGACTTGCAATGCACACTTGGTTCAAGTGTTGAGACAAAAGTTTCAGCAGGCTATCGATCAGACTCTGTCAATTGTCGATAGTATTTCAACCCGGGTATAAAAAAGCATCCGCCACTTACAAGCCCGAAAAGAATATGCTGAAACTGAGGAAGACCACACATGACCAAGCCTGTAATGAACAGGCAAATCGACTGTATATAAAAAATGCCAGACAAAATTCCTGCTTTCGCAAAGAACATCAGTCCCGCCAGTAATGCAAGAACCGGTGAAAGTTTAAGTACCGGTAAGCCGAGCAACTCCTCTACGGAAAAAAGCAGCATGCTGGCGATCATTGTGCCGCCCCAGATATGAGCAACTTGTCGTTCAACCGCTGTTACTGGACCTGCTCTATGTCGCAGTGCCCAAAAGATGGGTGCCCACAAGGCAAGACCACCAGTCCATAAAACAACATACGGCCAACGACTTTCGACGCCCTGCCAGGCAAGTACATCTGTAATGACTGACAAAATAAGCACCACAACAGAATGCCACATCCAGAGAAGGCCCCAATTTTCTAAGACAACGGCATGATGTGTTTCTCGAAGAAGCCGAGAAACAACATCGAGAACTCCGCCTTGGCGGGCGGCAATCGGCTCACTTGCTAGAAATGCGCGAAGATCATTGGCCAAGGCTGATGCTGATGCGTAACGCAGATCCTGTGGCTTTTGAAGCGTCTTCAGGGCAATCATTTCCAGATCACGATTGACCTCACGGTTAATTGATCGCGGGAGAGGTGGCTCAACTTCCAATACAGCGAGTAATGTATCCATCGGACTCGATGCCTGGAACGGTGGTCTGTCAACAAGTACCTGATAGAGAATCGCACCAAGACTCCATACATCACTCGCCGGCCCAACATCTCCGCGACTCCCTGCAGCCTGCTCCGGTGACATGTAGCAGGGAGTACCAAGAATTGCACCCGTGTGCGTCATTGTCTGATTTCCTTCAAGTCTTTTAGCAAGACCGAAGTCAGAGACATGTGGCTCACCTGCTAGATCGATGAGAATGTTCGATGGTTTCAGATCGCGGTGAAGGACCCCGCGTGCATGTGCAGCTTGAACAGCTTCAGCTACACGAAGCAAAATTTGTGCACCTTCTCTTGGTGGAATTGGACCAGCTTGTAATCGTTTAGAAAGTGTCGTCCCTTCGATATATCTCATCGAATAGAATGGATGGCCTTGATGCTCTCCAACTTCAAAGATGGAGACAATACCAGGGTGATCCAGTTGAGCAGCCGCCTCAGCCTCACTGCGAAACCGTGAGAGATCTGCTTGACTTGCCAGATCACGACGCAAGAGCATCTTTACTGCAACGACTCTTTGAAGGCTTTTTTGAACAGCGCGATAGACAATCCCCATGCCTCCACGGCCGATTTCCTCGAGCAGCTCATACTCTCCAAATTGAGCTGGCAGCGAAGAAACGCCAGGTACAAACTCATCTCCAATGAATGGCCTCATACCTTGCTGTTCAGCAGCCAGTTCTCCCCCACAATCATCGCGCATGATAATCGTAGATTCCATTGCCACAGCATCGGTGACAGACACAGTTGCAAATAGTTCGCGGAGTTGTCCTGCTAAATCAGTATTTTGGAGACAGAGCTTTTCAAGCCGTACGTGCGCTTGATCGACTGGCCCCGTTGTTAAGTCTTCCAGCAGGACTGCTAAACGCTCCTCTTCATCTGAGGATAGCTCTTCTCCAATTGAATTATTTTTCTCTATTTTTGACACGGCACTCTGCAAATACGAAGGATTATTATCTTCACGTTAACAAGGGATACTAGGCATGCCATACATACTTGACGATATTTTGTGTCCAAAGTCAGTTTGCATCAGCTAGTAAAACTCTGAGTCGTCGCATTGCTCTCATATATCTCATACCAGCCGCTGGCTTCGTAAGACCAAGAACCTCTGCTACATCCCCAGTTGATAGGTGTTCAAAATGTCGCAGCAAAACAATCTGACGATCTATTTCATCAAGCTTCTCAACGGCATTAGCGAAACGATGTTCAAGCTCATGCCATGTTGCAACCGCGGCTGGAGTAAGTTCTGTATCCGCAATCTTCTGAGCGAGATTTGTTTGTGAGTGATCTGCATCCACTGGTGAATCCAGCGACACTTCCTTATCGAGACTACGAGTGCCTGCCACTCTGTGTCGTCGATGGGCATCAATAACTCGATCACGTGCCATATGTCGAAGCCATAACTGAAATGGCATCGTGGGGTTGTTTAAATAGTCACCCAATCTGCGATTTGCCTCAACAAGAACATCTTGAACAATGTCACTCGCATCAACACGTTTTCGGACAACCCTATCCAGCCGCTGATCAATCATCCTTCGGATCGCAGCTCTGTGTCTCTCAAGAAGTCCATTCACAGCCGCAGAGTCCCCCTGTCGGACGCGATCGAGGAGAATCAACGTCTGCGGAGGAGGGTCGGGCGATTCTACTACGTCACGGGAGGAGGTCATTTAGTATTTCAAGAGAGAGAGAATGTCTTTCTATCGTACCAACGTGGCAGCATAATCGGGAAAATTGATTGAAAAATGCGGATTACAGCAATCAGGCCGAGACTGCGGGCTCGTAGTCTCCAAGTTTTCATGTTTGTCTCCAGCTACTTTTTGACCAGCCTTCAAACGTGATCCATAATCCTTTGCGGTCATGGGATCGACCGCTGTTTGCCGCTCTGAATGCTGGCTAGAAAATGGATTGCCTGTGCGTGCTACCACCCCTCTTCACATGATGACCGTGACTTCCTTTCGATGTCCTATTCGTCCATGGCGAATTTCCATTCTCAAGACCGTTATCATCATTTTGGTGGGTGGCTTCCTTGCCGTTCAGCCAACCAGTTTCACCAATGCGAGTGACATTTCTGTTGATGATCTGGCTGTTCGGTCAACAAAGCTTGAGGCTGCTGGTCAATGGCCAGAGCTGGTAAGTCTTTGTGAAACAGCTGCCCGCAAAGGTGAGCTGTCCAATGAACTCTATCAGCGATACGATCTAGCAAAGATTCATTGTGACCTTGATCGTCGATCTGCTGAGAAAGCCTACCAAGAGGCCCTACAGCACATTACAGAAGGAGAAGCACGACAACTTTTCATAGAATGCTTGGGACGCATAAATTCCCATCACGTTACCAACCCAGACTTTCATAAACTCATCAGCCGTGGTTGTTTAGCTCTTCAAGTTGCAATCAGTGATCCTCGATTTCAGTCCGTTCACGCACGTCAAGCAACACCTGATCGCATTGCATTATTCCAACGACACATACAGCAGATTATTGAAGGTCGTAGTATTGCATCCCTTACCGACGCTGAGACAGTTGCAATCTGGATTGTACGTGCCGCACAGTCAGTAGTTGGCATTCCCCCTGCTGTTACTTTCCTCGAGATGACTGCCGCATCTGTCGGCGGTCTTGATGAGTATTCTGCATTTCTAACGACAGGCCAACTCAATGACCTCTACGCTCAAATCGAGGGCAACTTTGTTGGCCTTGGTGTCGAGTTGAAAAGTGCGAAAGACGGTCTGTTGGTAGTACATGTCATTTCCGGCAGTCCTGCCGAACGCTCAGGACTTAAAGCAGGTGATCACTTGATCGGGATCGCTGGAAAACCTATCGCTGGCATGCATGTTGATGCAGCTGCACAAATGCTTCAGGGGCCAGAAGGGTCACGCGTAACACTTGCTGTGCTACGAGGGGTGGGGCCAGCACGAGCTATGACGGTACGACGTGAACATGTTGAGATTCCAAGTATCGAAGATGTTGAGTTGCTCGATCGATTGAATGGGATTGGATATCTACACATCACGTCATTTCAGAAAAAGACCGCTGCTGACCTTGATACCGCAATGCGTCAGCTTGACGCCTCCGGAATGCGATCTCTTATTATTGATCTTCGAGGAAATCCCGGTGGACTCCTGTCAGCAGCCGTCGATGTATCTGATTTATTCATTGACCGTGGTCTCGTTGTTGCGACACGAGGTCGTAGTCCTGAAGAAGATTTTAACTACACTGCAAGTCACAGTGGCACCTGGCATATACCACTTACCCTTCTCATTGACGGTGATTCCGCAAGTTCTAGTGAAATTTTTGCCGGAGCCATTCGTGACCATAACCGTGGCAAAATCATTGGATCCCGCAGCTATGGAAAAGGATCGATCCAAGGAATTTTCCCAATGGATGTAGCTGGCGTTGGCATGCGATTGACCACTGCTCACTTTTACTCACCGACCGGCCAGCCATACAGCCGAGTCGGCGTTTCACCGGATCTCTGGGTACAGCAAACCGCTCGCCCAGATGCCACTGGCCAAATCATTAAAAATGACGCAACACTTGCTACTGCACTCAATGAAGTCCGGAAGACTTTAGAACCTGTTGTTTCACAGCCAGTCGCCCGACGAATTACGGCTCGATAAATTCAACATTGATTGAATCAACTGGATTGAGAGTTTCTTGTGAGTCATTTGACATGCTTTATATCGGGTCTTTACCTCGTATTTCAATGATGTTCAAAACTTCATGCAAACACATCATAATCAGCCGAAGAATATACTTGCTGAAGCAATACGAAACGAGATACAGCCACTCGGCCTTGATTTACCTGACAAGGCCATTCCTGAACTCGCTGCCTATGCCACAATCTTATGGGCCTGGAATGATCGTTTGAATCTCATCAGGCATACTGACGTACAACAATTTGTTCAGCGAGATGTTACTGACACTGCTGCCATAGGACCGCACATAAAAACTAACGAACGGGTTCTTGACGTCGGAACAGGAGGAGGCGTGCCTGGTGTCATACTCGCTATCCTGCGTCGTGATCTCACAGTTGAATTATCCGACACTTCAACAAAACGTATTGCGGCATTGAAGTCTATACTTGTTGAACTTGGTTTACCTCTAACGATTCACCATCAACCAGCTCAACAAGTTGTTCTTGATACGCGCAGGAAAGGCCGTTCATTTGATACGCTCGTCGTCCGTGCTGTCGCTCCACTCCAGAAATTACTGACTTGGTTTGAACCAATAAGCAACTCCTACGGCCGGCTCCTTGTTATCAAAGGGCCACGATGGGAAGCTGAGAAACAAGAATCTCGCCACCGAGGATTTCTCAAAAAAGTGACCGCCCGTCGTATAGCGACCTGGCCTATTCCTGGCAATGATACCGAAAGCGTCCTACTCGAGATCAAAAGGCGGAAAAACTCTTGATGAGGTCTTGCATTGGAATACTGTGGTCAGCTACGAATGAAAAAGTCACAGTTGACTAAAGTGTCTCTTTTAACGAGGTCTCGTTACTCGTATTGGCACGCATGCCCTTTTGTGACTCTACTATTGTCTGCAACCTTTAAATGTATGAATGATGGCGAAAAACATCTGCATGTGTAACAGAGTTATCTTTTTCACGATCGACAACTTCTTGAAGGTTGTGTTGGCAACATTTGGAATCTACTATTTGACAGATGGGTCAATACTTTGATTTCAAATTGTCATCGAGCAACTTTTGGTATCGATCGAGAGCCGTTGCGGTACACTATTTTCATATCAAGAAATGCATGCGTCATCGGCTTATTCATAGCCTTGAACTCATAGCGTCTCTTGCCATAACAAGCCCTAAGAAAAATCATAATGGATTTTTGGATTCAACCGGATAACCTGACTCATATCGTCTGGCTTGGTGGGCTCTGGGTTCTGCTCAGTGTCATATGGGCATCGGCTTCTGTATGGATAGCCTCCGACTCTGAGATGGTTTTTGGGGAGTCATCATGGCCAGTAGCTTCTGTCTGCATTGGTGCTATCTTTTTCTTAATTACCGTAATGTGGTGGCTCTCTACGACTCCTTTTTTTGCCGTTGGATTTATTGCGGCCCTCTTTTTCTACACCTTTACAAGAGACAAAAAGGCGCCTGCACAAGAACGCATCTTGTGTGTTGCCTTTCTGAAAAAGATTTTGATCCGACTTGCTGGAAGTTTAGGGATCGATGACGTTGAGTCTCTTCTCGACAGATCGATGAAACAACTTTCTTCTAGCAAACAAGACAGCTCTGTTGTCCTCCTCAAAAAAGATGGCTCGCCAATTGAGGGGCAGGGCAAAGGAATGGATCGGGCTGCATCGAAAGCTATTCGGGTTGTACAAGACTTGTTTGAAAAGGCAATTAAGAGCGGAGCCACTGACCTGCACTTTGAACCAAAAAGTGGTGAAGAGATGGCTGTGCGTTGTCGAGTTGACGGTGTCATGCAAAATCTCACGACACTCTGGGCTGCAGAAGGGAAGTCATCGATTTCTGCTTTGAAAGTGCTCTCCGATATGGATATCGCCGAGCGACGACGTCCGCAGGATGGCACATTTGCAGTCCTTTTCGAAGGCCGGAAGTTTGATATCCGTGCAGCCTCGGGGCCGACAAACTTTGGTGAAAAAATGGCACTACGGCTGCTCGATTCTGATGGCGGTATCGTCAAGAACGGTCTGGAAGGCATCGGCATGAGTGAGTCTGTCACAAAAAAGATGCGTCAGATCATTCACCAACCCCATGGCATGATGCTCGTTTGTGGCCCCACAGGATCAGGAAAAACGACAACACTTTATACGGCATTAGGGGAACTTGATGTCTTTTCAAAAAATATTGTGACCATTGAAGATCCGATTGAGTATCGACTCGACAACATCTCACAGACTGCTGTCAATGTTGCTGCTGAACT
>JAUWWJ010000494.1 GCA_030616935.1 Planctomycetaceae bacterium | reverse complement strand
GGCATGAGTAACATGTGGGCCTGGGCTGATACCACAGAACAGCAAGATTTCCCTGAAACTCCTTGGGCACTGCCGCTCACAATGGACGACTTCCCCTATCCACGGGATCACCATGGGCAATGGTTTTGGGAAAGTGGCTTTGACAAAGATCCTTTGTACGACGCGGAGGGAATTCGCGACTGGAATCTCCGAGCCGTGTTTGGTGCGTTTCAGGCAATGAAGAATGGCGGCGGTGCACAAGACCATACAAACGCCAAACTGACATGGATAGCTTACATTGGAGGACCACGCGAGAGCCGTCGGGTTCTTGGTGATGTTGTCTTGACGCAGGAGGACATTGTCTCAAAGCGTGAATTCTCCGATGGATGTGTGCCCTCTACATGGTCAATCGATCTGCATTATCCTAAAGAACAATACGCTCAAAAATTTCCTGACAATCCCTTCATTTCAATCGCTGTCCATGACAGACGCGTGGATCGCTCGTATGGGTATCCAATTCCATATCGTTGCTTGTATTCCCGAACGATTGACAACCTTTTCCTGGCGGGACGTTGTATCTCCGTTACGCATAGAGCTCTTGGTACAACACGTGTGATGCAGACATGCGGCATGATGGGTGAAGTCGTGGGCAAAGCGGCCAGTGTCGCAATCCGCCACGGTCAGACACCTCGTAGCGTCTACAAAAATCACTGGGCAGAATTAGCTGAACTCTTATGCGTCCCGGGAAAAGCTTCTCGAGAAACGCCTACGGCACCGCTCGAAATACCTGATGATGCTATGCCGCTGGCCGGCTCAGGTGGGCCACCCACGGGTATTGATCCAGCGGGGCTTGCAGAACGACTCTCTGGCATTGTTCAGGATGATCATGACGCCACCTATCAGGGGGCATGGCAGACCAGCCAAGGCTTGAAGGGCTACGTTGGGCATGGGTACCACTACGCACCCGCCGGAAGCAATGCAACAGCTACTTTCACACTCAAGTCACCAGCAAAAGGGAGCTATGACGTCCTTGTTACCTGGCAACCCCACCCCAATCGAGGCAATTCTGTACCAGTCTCCGTGAATTCAAACGACGAGGTGCGCTCCATCACATTCAACATGAAAAAGAACCCGCCCATCGAAAATACATTTGGCAAGGCGGGGCAGGTCGAAGTTGAAAAAGGTGAAAAGATTACCGTGACGATTGGTACCGAAGACGCTGGCGGTAATGCTCACGCGGATGCCGTCCTTCTGGTCCCCCGAAAATAACTACAAATTCCTTAAGGTACTTCTGGGTGCATTTCGTTACCATTCCCATCGACTGGATAGAGCGCGGATTCGGTTTTTAAAGAGGTAACCAGCGATTCCATCATCCTCTTCAATACCTTCGGCTTACGCTCTGCCAGGTTCTCATTTTCATATGGATCAGTGACCAGATTAAAAAGTTCATACTGAATTTTCGCCGGATTATCATTTGGTCGATAGTGATAGATGATTTTCCAGTCACCGTCACGGAAGGATGTGAAGTAACTACTTCGGTGCTTATGTGGGAAATGCATAAGGAACTGCTCGACTCGACCCGTATCCTGATTCCCTTCAATTTGTGTCGTCAGATCGGTGCCATCAAGGACATGGTGTGATGGCGGCTTGATTCCAATTACAGAGAGAATTGTTGGGTAGATATCCATCACTGTTCCAAGTTGCTTCTGAATGTTTCCTGCCGGAATGGGCAGTCTTTTCTGGACTTTATTCGTAGCTGATGGTTTAGCCCAAGACGCTATAAAGGGCACCCTCATACCACCTTCATAG
>JAUWWJ010000293.1 GCA_030616935.1 Planctomycetaceae bacterium | reverse complement strand
GATCAATGTCTGATGGATGAGACTGAACACCACTTGCCACAGGCTTGTACGCTCGGCAATCAATCCTCTGCAAAACACACTGTTGTAAGATCGCGACAGCAACTGCTGTCTTCCCAACATCCGTGTCGGTACCAGTGATAAAAAGACCTTTTGTCATAACTTCTTATCTTCTGCCCTGAAGACCGCGAATCAATACGGTCGCTTGCCTGAGATGGAAACCCTTTCTAGGATACGCTTTATTGAGACTGCATCTCAATAAAGCTTCAAGAGTCTGCTTCGATTGTGTCGATCACTGGGTGTGATTTCGTCAGATGCCCTGCACAGGAACCCTTTTATGCGTTCACTCGCAACTCTAAACATAGGATCGACGACACAGGTTATAGACATCTCTGGTGAGGATAATACCTCGTTACGGCTGCTTGAAATGGGTCTCACACCGGGTGTTGAAGTAACTGTTGTGAGTGTTGCTCCATTGGGTGATCCGGTGGAACTAGAACTTCGCGGCTACCGTTTATCGATTCGCCGGAATGAGGCTGCTCGTGTGGTCGTCGCCAACTGAAAATTTTTTCTTCTTGCAAAACGTTTGAATTAGTGATGTCTTCACCAAAACCTGAGATACCACAAAGCAATTAAGAACAGATACCAATATGAAACTGACCGTTGCTTTGCTTGGTAATCCAAATACTGGAAAAAGTACTCTCTTTTCCGCACTAGCCGGTATCCCTACCCGCATTGCAAACTACCCGGGAGTGACCGTTGAAGAAAAATTGGGGCAATTTCGTCATCGTGCTCATACCATTAAGCTGATTGATCTACCTGGTGCTTACAGTTTAAATGCAAAAAGCCCTGACGAGCAGGTTGCTGTTGATGTCCTTCATGGCAATTTGTCTGGCATAGAACAACCTGACTGTATTGTTGTGGTTGTTGATGCAACAAACCTGAGCCGGAATCTCTATCTTGTAAGCCAAGCACTTGCCATTGGGAAACCCGTTCTTGTTGCACTGACGCTCTGCGATGTTGCAGAATCAAAAGGGATACATATCAACCGAGAAAAACTTTCAGAGTTTCTTGGTTGTCCTGTCCTTCGTCTTGTGGCACCTCGTCGAGAAGGTATTGACCACCTTGCTGATGCACTTATCGAATCCTCTGATTGGTCAGGGCAAACGATTCCTAAATCATTAACGTCTCGCCTAGCCGCATGTCCAGACTCTGATCGTCCTGTTGCTTCGGCTGAAGCGATTGCCCGTTACGGTTGGATCGATGAAATCACAAAAGATGTTCTTTCATATTCTGCTCAACAAAGCCGCTCACTTGGTGATCGCATTGATTCGATGTTAACTCATCGAGTATTTGGAACTGTTGTGTTTGCCCTGACCATGCTTTCGATCTTCAGTTCTATCTTTTGGTTGGCCTCTCCATTGATGGACCTTGTTTCAGGAGGTGTTGAATTTGCTGCAGGCTTGGCAGAGTCAATCATTCCAGATGGAATCCTTCGGTCGCTTGTTGTCGATGGCGTCATTGCAGGAGTCGGGGGAGTCGTCATATTTCTGCCTCAGATAGCCATTCTTTTTCTCTTTGTGGCCGTACTTGAGGGATGTGGGTATCTGGCTCGGGCAGCTTTCCTTATGGACAGGCTTCTCGTTGGTGTTGGTCTTTCCGGAAAATCATTTATCCCACTCCTTTCAAGTTTTGCGTGTGCAATTCCTGGCATCAGGGCTGCACGTACGATTGAGAACCGCCGCGACAGATTACTGACCATTCTCGTTGCTCCTCTGATGAGTTGTTCAGCGCGACTCCCGGTTTATTTGCTTTTATGCAGTGCATTCGTCCCAAATGTTGCAGTTGGAAATTCCTGGATTCGTTTACCAGCTGTCGTCTTAGCCTCCATGTACCTCATCGGCGTTCTTGTTGCTGCAATCGTCGCATGTATCCTTTCGCGGACAATCTTTCGCGGGCCACCACAACCATTTGTCTTGGAACTTCCGAGCTGGCGGTGGCCACAGTTCGCTGTTGGTGCTGAACGCGTCCGTGAAGCCGCAGTATCTTTTCTAAAAAATGCCGGAACACTCATACTTGCCGTGAGTATTGTCGTGTGGGCACTTGGGAGTTTTCCACGACCGGTTCTTGAAGCTGGTGCGAACCCGGAAACCGCAGAGCAACAGGGGGAGGCCCTACGACAAAGTTTTCTTGGTCAGGCTGGTCGTCTGATAGAGCCTGTTGTGAAACCACTGGGCTGGGATTGGCGGATAGGATGTGCAGCAGTGGCAAGTTTCCCGGCTCGTGAAGTGGTACTTGGAGTGCTTGGTGTTATTTACAATCTTGGTGATGTTGACCCAGGAGAAGAAGAAGGTGCAGGCATGCTGATTCGCCAATTGCGTGCCGCTACGTGGGATGGAACTGATCGCAAAGTATTTACCTTACCTGTAGCACTTTCTATTATGGTTTTCTTTGCACTGTGTGCTCAGTGCGCAAGCACGTTAGTTATTATCGGTAAAGAAACAGCTAGTTGGTTTTGGCCTCTTGTGTCATTTACCTACATGACTGCACTTGCCTGGATCGGTGCATTTTCCGTGTTCCAAATCGGTACCGCATTAGGGTGGTGAGTGGTGATACAGGATATCTTCGTCTTTTTTATTGTTGGGACTGCCAGCATATGGCTGGGGAGACATCTTTGGAGACGAATGACTGCACCGCCATGTCAGCCACCTTCACAAAGCCCATCAGGCAGCGATGGCTTCGTACCTCTTGAAGAACTTCATTCATGCAGAGAAGTGAAATAGGTTCTTTTTGCAAGTAGATACCGGGCTTTTCTTTCCATGTCGGGTTCGGTATTTCTAGTAATGAAGAGGGCTTATTCATGTGCTCTTGAAGACAAACAACTCACTACACTTGGGAAACACACGATCAGCCATGATCATCCGCGGTCCTGAACAACCTGATCAGTCGGCCATTGAAACCCTGTTCACAGCACTTTTCACAGCAGGTAATCAAGACATGCTGCCGCCCTATTTGTTAAACCAGCAGGATCCTTCTCGGCTTACCCACGTACTCTCTACAAGTACACAATCAGAAAAGGACCTTCATCGCTTTGGTTTTACCCGTGGCCAAGCAGTTGTCTATGGATTTCTTTCATCATGGGAAGACACGCTTGGGTCGCCACAACTTTCTCTTGTAGTGCATCCCTCATTTCGGAACCGTGGGTTCGGGCACACTATGTGCAGTCAACTCCATGACCTGGCACGCATTCGCGGTGCCCGCTCTGTGCATGCTCTTATCTCGAAAGAGAATCAATACGCGATCGCACTGTGTCGTTCCTTCGGCTATACAATGACACCCACCACAGATACACATCTTCGTGGATCGCTTGAATTACAAAGCACTCGGGATGAGCACAGCCGCTGGGTAGCGTAAGCTTTAAGAATGTTCTGGAAGGATAAAACGACCGCTTTGACCTAAAAATGCAAGTGGGTTTTCTAAGCTGATCTTTTCCACAAGCTTTTGATTATGTCCTCGTCGCCGCATCTCGACATGATACTTCGGTACTGAAAGCGGATCACTCGG
>JAUWWJ010000319.1 GCA_030616935.1 Planctomycetaceae bacterium | reverse complement strand
GCTCACTGAAGAATACGCTATGAGTCGTTTTAAATCCTGCTGAATAAGAGCAACTAAAGCCCCGTAAACAATCCCAAAGGCACCCATCGCAAAGAGCCACGGTGCTGCGACCGCAGTTGCTTCAGGGAGCATTGGCATCGAGAATCTCAGAAAACCGTAAATGCCAATTTTTAGTAAGACACCTGCTAAATCTACGCTGCCACCGGTTGGCGCTTCGACATGAGCAAGCGGAAGCCAAGTATGAAAAGGAAAGATAGGAACCTTTACTGCAAACCCAATGAGAAAGGCAAGAAAAACAATCCACTGAAGATAACCGCCATCTGCATCCATAGGGAGAGGGTGCGCACTAATGCCAGCAGTCAGTGCTTCGATATCAAACGTGACGCTGCCGGTGTGGGTAGCATTCCACAACACAATGGTCATAAGACCAAGAAATGCGAGAACACTTCCTGCAAGCGTGTAGATAAAAAATGTGATTGCTGCTTTTCGTCATTCATCATGCCCCCATATACCGATGAGGAAAAAGAGTGGTACGAGAGTGAATTCGAAGAACACGTAAAACAAAATAATGTCACGGGCCACAAAAACCCCAAGCATGGCCGCCTCAAGAAGCAAGAGAAGCATATAGAAGCCTACAGCTCGCTCAGTGATAGCTTCCCAGCTGACAAAGATCGCAGTCACAGAAAGCAGTGCTGACAATCCAAAAAGCCAAAGTGACAGGCCATCAAGCCCTATCGATAGACGAATGTCAAACATTCCTCCCGTAAGCCACGGGACCGATAGTACCGCGAATACTTGATTACTCGTAGCCTCAGTGCTCGTGAGATATCGCAGAATAAGCCATCCTGCTGCAATCAGCGTCAAAACTGCAGTCGTTGCTGCACTTTGGCGAACCGCTTGGAGGCCACGGCTTGAGACAAGCCAGACGATGCCCGCACCTACGAGAGGCATGAGAATGACCAGTAGCAGATGTGTTGATGAGGAGATCAAGTTCATGAAGTTGTCAAATGAAAGAAAAGATAATGAGTCCCGGAAAGGTTAGGTAAGATTTAGAGTCGCCAAGCAAGAAAGATAATAATTGCCAAGACACCAATGACACCGGCTAGGGCATATCGTTGGAGCACCCCCGACTGTAGCCGACGGACAACGCTGCCGAGGACTAATGGAAGATGAGCAAAAAATTGTACAGAACGGTCAATAAATGATCTGTCAAAAATTGCAGCTAGAAAAGCAACAGCTTGAATCGGCTTTATAATCACAGCAGCATAAAGTTGATCAATAAACATTCGATGTTCTAAGAATGGTCGTATTGGTCCAAGCCAACGTTCTAGCTGAGGTCCATCGCTGCGACGTCCAAGATGGCCGACAGCTGCTATGACAATGCCAAGAGCAGCCGCGAGTGTGCCTTGAATCGCAAGGTCCCAGTGGAAAACAGAAGCGGTAGCAGTCTCGACAATAGAGGGTGCTGCAAATGAAGGAGTTGCAGCAAGAAAATGAGCAAGGCCTTGGGTCGTAAATAAGATGAAACCAATCAGAGCGGCTGGGATTGCCAGAATCAAAAGTGGCGTCGTCATGACTGAAGGTGATTCATGCGCATGGTTACCGGCTTCATCGGGTATACGAAGTGGGCCGGTAAATGTCATGAAAACAGCCCGGAAGGTATAAAACGCCGTAAGGCCGGCTGTGACAAGTGCCATCCAAAAAAGTGTCTTCCAGACAGCAGGTTGATTCAGGGCATCAAGTCCAACCAAGTCAGATGCACGATGGCTATTTGTGAGATTGCTCGCATCAGATACTCCCCGGTACCCAACATCATGCATCGTGCCTCTATGAGACGTCGTTGATGGGAGATCAGGAATCATGGCATGGTGCTCATTTTCAGCGCTGTGGTGAACATCTGGCCAACCCTTTGAGTGCAGCGAAGCAAGTATTTCATCTTTGCTAAAAAAACCAGCAAATGGCGCAATTCCTGCGAGTGCAAGACTCCCGATGAGAAAGGTGGTGGCTGTTATCGGCATAAGCTTTCGGAGTCCACCGAATCGACGCATATCGATCACACCACCCATCGAGTGCATGACAGATCCGGCACCGAGAAATAAAAGTGCTTTAAAAAATGCGTGGGTAAGAAGGTGGAAAATTGCTGCAGTGAATCCGAGTAGTGTTCCAGTACCAAGACATGCAAACATGTAGCCGAGTTGGCTGATTGTCGAGTAAGCAAGTACTCGCTTGAGATCATTCTGAACAGTTCCAATCAGTGCCGCAACTAGCGCAGTCGTCGTTCCAATAATTGAGACGGTCACCAATGCGCCGGGGCATGCCATGAAAAGGAGAGCACTGCGAGCAACAAGATAAACACCCGCTGTTACCATTGTTGCAGCATGAATGAGGGCACTCGCAGGAGTAGGTCCCTCCATGGCGTCTGGCAACCATACATGGAGAGGAAGTTGAGCACTCTTTCCGCAGGCTGCAAGTAACAGAAGAAGGCAAATTGCTGTGCCGACGATACCTCCAACGTAACCACTTACATCGGCAAGCCGAGTCTGCCCAAGAATGCCAGGCAGAATCGTTCCGTCAGGAGAAAAAGTGTCATGAAAATCGAGGGTTCCGTAGGTAAGCCAGAGCAGGAAGACACCTACGGCAAGACCGAAGTCTCCTATCCGATTCACAAGAAAAGCTTTTTTAGCAGCCTTTGCCGCCTCCGGTTTTTGAAACCAGAAGCCAATGAGTAGGTAGCTACACGCGCCGACGGCCTCCCAGAAAACATAGACCAAGAGGAAATTGCTTGCTGCCACGAGCATCGACATTGAAAAAACAAACATGGCTACGAGCGCGAAGAATCGTGGGTCCCCAGGATCGTCATGCATATAACCTATTGAGTAGATGGCAACCAGAAGTCCAACACTCGTAATAATTACAAGCATTGTTGCTGTAAGCGGATCGAGTCGCATGGCAATCGAAATTGAAAATGGGCGAGCACTATAAGCATCCTCACCAACGGCCGTCCCTGGAACTGCAGCGTGTGAGTCATGAGCAGGGGCATACGCATCCTCAACAGTTGCCCATTGCCAGAGTGTGGTCACCATATCAATAGGACGAGGTATCTCTGCATGTCCTCGGCTGCGGGCAGTGAATACAAGAAGCGATAATGCAATAACCGCTGCTGCCGCTATACCAACAACAGCCGGAAGATGTGCTCGAGCACCAAGCCTCCGCCCACCAATAACGGTGGCAATAGCTGCGAGAAGGGGCAGTAATGGAACGAGTACAAGAAGAAAAGACGGAGTCATATCGACAAATTTGTAGGAGAATAATAGATATCAAACATGTTCACG
>JAUWWJ010000210.1 GCA_030616935.1 Planctomycetaceae bacterium | reverse complement strand
CCGATCATCATAGCCCGATCAAGACTATCCGGAGTCATTGCGTGAGAGTGGTTGTGCGAGTGATGACCAGACATACTATTCTAAATGGTCGAGTGAACTTATCCCAATGATCACGGTTGCTGAGGAACTCATGATAGAATCATAATCATTTCCGGCAGCGCTGTCCTGTTCATTTGCTGCAGCATTGATCGACTATCTTACTGATTTTCACAAACGAGAGATTTTTATGAACGAAGTACTACGAGCAGCAGTCATTGGTAGTAGTTCTAGCGGTGGGTGGGGGCACAATATTGACGAGCTTTTTATTGGCGTACCTGGTCTTCGCACCGTCGCAGTAGCCGACGACACCGACGTTGGTGTTGGTGATGCGATCACGCGTCATCGACTCACTCAGACAGCAAGTGGATTCCTCAATTGGCGAAAAATGCTCGCTGATGTCAAGCCAGATGTTGTCGCAATTTGCTCTCGCAACATCCAGCAGCATGCCGAAATGGCAATAGCCTCAACTGAGGCCGGTGTTCGCGGTATTTTTATGGAAAAGCCCTTTGTAAAATCTGTCCCGGAAGCAGATGCCGTTGTTTCAGCATGTGAGAAATCAAACACCAAGCTCAATCTCGCCCTTGTCAACCGATACTGCCCGACGATTACCGCAGTATGGGAATTAATTGCTGACGGAAAAATTGGGACGTTACTCGAATTACGAGCACGTGGAAAAGAAGACCTACGCGGTGGAGGTGAAGATCTCTGGGTACTTGGTCCTCATGTTCTTGATCTTATGGTGCACTTTGGTGGTACACCTCAGTGGTGTAATGCGACGGTTATAAAGAACGGTGAACCAGTAACGCCTGATGATTTCGTAGCAGGCGCTGAAGGACTCCCCGTGATAGCCGGTGACAGCATTAATGCTTCCTTTGGTCTTGCTGATGGTCCAACTGGATTCTTTGCAAGCACTCGTGAAGCCGGACTCAAGCAGCCAAATTTTGGCCTCACCTTACTTGGGACAAAGGGTGAAATACACATTCGCCCCGACTACATCCCACAAGCATACTTCCGTGCTGCTCCTGCCTGGCGAATGAACCGATCGTACCCATGGATACCAATTGGTGATGAAGGCCTCGCGACTGACTTAACTGATCAAGGAGTCGATCGATCTGCAGAAAGAGCGGCTTGGGGCCGTTTGGCTGTAACAGATCTTATTGATGCAATTCAGACAGACCGTGAACCCGAAACAGGCATGTTTACGGGCCTCACGCTGACAGAAATGAATGAAGCGATCTACGCCTCATCACTTACCGGCCAACGACTGCACTGGCCACTTGACCGTTCATTATTAAAGAAAAATGTTCCGTCTGAAGGCTCTTAGCGAGAGATTGAGACTTCTTACTGCTGAACACTGACTGATAGTGCCTTCACTCGGGACTTCGCAGGAGCAGATTTTCCAATATTTTGACTCGGGGGAGCTACTGGCTGAACAGCAATGCCATACATCGAAGGCTTCACGCCTTCGTATTCCGAAGTTGTGTTTAAATCTTTTTTCGAAAGCACAGGTGGGCCTAAAATCACGGACCCTGGATGAACGAGATCCCGGCACCATATATCGTGTGGGATTGCTATTTTGCCCCACGCATCAGGATCAATCCCTTTGGTCATGACTGCTGTCGACGACCATCCAACTGACCGAATCTGTATGCCTGTATTGACAAAATCCTGAGTAAGCCAATTCGGTGGGCTGTAGCGAGCATCGTAGAAAATATAAACACGACTTGGCTGAGAGATTGAGAATTGCAATTGGAATTCAGGTTGAAGTCGATGCGTTTGAAACGTCTGAATAAGGTCAGCACCGAGTAGTCCTTCGGGAAAGTCTTCGCTCGGATCTGCTTCCCATCGAGGTGCTTTACGGTCACGATAGGCCCGCACGCCATCTCGCATGCCACACGGAACAAGACCATAAAATCTGCGATTTTTTGGAAACTCAACATTATCACTCACAGAATGAATGACCGAGTCTTTCCGGGCGTGATCAATTCCATGATTTCGAATCTCGACACTATGAAGTCGCCGAGGGCCCTGCATCCCACTTAGCCGAACAGCCTCTCCATCAATCAAGCTCACCGTACCAACTTTTTGTGAACGCAGCTCAACTTGACCAGACAAAACTGCTACCCGGACTTCTCCGTCCACGGAAGCATTCACGGCAAACCTTGTGCCGAGGTCAACAACTTCACCAACCGGTGTGACAACTGTGAAGCCAACGCCCTCTTCCCCTACGTCTACATCCACTCGTCCTTGAGAAAGGTGGAGCCGCATTGGATGCTCAAAGCGAGCCATGAGAGGTGACTGGCATTCCAACAAAACACCTGATGGCAGTCGTAAATCAACGGCACCCTCCGGCAACACAAGCGCTCGGAGATTTACTTTATCACCTATCGCGAAAGCATTTGTTCCATCAACCCGGTCAACTTCTACAAGGACTGGCTCCCCAATGGCTGCAGCATTCCAAATACCACCGGCAATCAAACTTGCAAGAAGTAGTGAGCAAGCCAGGACCAAACTTATAGAATTTCCAAGCCATTTTTTGGATTGCATGCCTGAATCACCAAGATCGCATTTCAAACCAGACCGGCCGAATGTGCTTCCAAAGATGGCTTCCTGAACACCTCTCACAAAAACAGATTTTGTTTCCTCTGCCTCGATCGCCACCCTTACCGACTCAACAAACGCGCGTGAATCGCATCTTGCTTCTGCAAAAAGCATGGCATCAATTGCGAGATGGCATTCGACCTGTTGAACACATTGCGGATGGCTCCTCAGATGCTGGATCACAATTTGCTCATCACCGGGGAGCGGCTCCCCGTCAACAATCCTGCCCATTGACTGATCAAAAGAAGCTGCTTCTTTTGCTTGAACCGAATCGGCCTTTTGCTTTAGATGCTGAGGCAGAGAATCATATTTTAGTTTTGGCTTAGTCATTCTTTAATTAGTCCGTACGCACGTGCCCGAAGTGCAAGAAATCACGTTCCTATATTTCCCAGTTGCTTCTGAATACAGTCTGACAAAGCTGCTCGTAAGCGAAACAAAATCTGACTTACGTTATTTGCGTTCGTCTCTTCATCAGCAGCAATAACACCTAACGAAAGTTGTTCGAAATATCGCTGTTGAACAAGTCTCCTGCTTCGCTCAGGGAGTTTCTGGAGACACTCACGAAGCGCAGAGACTTGCTGTTTGTGCTGCTCTGCCTGCTCCACCTCAACACTTGGGTGTGTAGATTTCTCGTCTGCTCGACTCAGTAAAAACTCAGCAACGTCATTTGCTAAAACACGTCGTCGCCCCTGTCGGCGGAGTTCGTTCCGAACAAGATTTCTTGCAATCGTTCTTAGCCAGGCGCCGAAGTTGGTTCCCCGCTCAAACATTTTGAGTTTCTTATACGCAATAACAAAGGTTTCCTGAGCAATATCATCGACCGACTCCGGCCTGACACCAAGCATTCGAATAAAACCCTTGAGACCAGATTGCTCGTTCTCAACCTGCTCCATGAACCATTTCGTATTTGTTTTCTTTTTTGCCATACCGTGATTATATGTAGTAAATGGGCTGTTCTTACAGAAACTTATTGTTCCGCATGCATAACAAGGAATATCGGCTTTCGAACACCTTGTACCCTTGGAAACTAGGAAAAAACCTTGATTGCTCGACTCTCTTGCCTGAATCCAACGATTCACTAGGGCCCAGCAAAAAGACACCAATTGTAGAAAAAGGGTGGTCAGAACAATTGTTCTGACCACCCAATGAGCTTGGACTCAAACTTCGTTTGAATCCAAGCTCTTCAAGGTTAAAAAGTGACCTAGAGCGGCAGAGGACCAATTACCCCATCACCACCCACTACGATTGGATCTGGCAGGGCGGAATCGGCCTCAATTTCGGCCAGATCTTCCTCGAGAACCATAGAGCGGAATGCCGCTGAAATCAGACTATCGGGAGAGTTCGTGGCATCGTTTGATAGATCCCAGAACATCATGCCTCCCAATCCCATTGCATCGGCCCACTCTGCCTTTAAGGCAATCGACGTAGTGGTTTCGAATGAACTGAAAATGTCCTGCTCAGCGTTGTACACATAGCTTGCTTGAGCATTGTCATCCCAGTAGAGTTCCCAACCAGCTCCGGCGTTAATCTGCGACAGCAAATCTTTGTAGTCGTAGTTACCTGCCTCAAAGGTTCCAGGGGCTGCACCGCTTGAGGCTTCGTTATAACCATCATCACCACCATCGGCGACGCCGCTCCACGCTCGCGTATAAAGTGGTGCTCCGAGGACGATCTGTTCTGGAGCAACACCTGCATTCAGATACGCCTCTACTGCAGTCTCGATGTCATAGCCAGCAGGGTCTCCTGTGAACGCTGCTTGGTGACCTGTCGTATCTTCCCATGTACCATGGAAGTCGTAGGTCATGACATTGAAGAAATCGACTGACGGGGCCAACCCAGCAAGATTG
>JAUWWJ010000191.1 GCA_030616935.1 Planctomycetaceae bacterium | reverse complement strand
TGATTGGAAAGAGTGCTGCAATGTTTGCACCCCACAGTCCTGCAACACCAGCAGAACAAAGAAATGCCGCAAGGAGCAGTGGCCAGCTTTTCGAAGCATCACGAAGGGCGCGAAGAAAATACTTCATGAACTCGGTTTGATATATCAGGGATTAAAATGGATGGAAAACGCAGGCTGTTACGTCAATGATTTCGGGAAAGGGCAGGTTGCGGCATTTCACCTTTGAATATCTATTCGTCGGAATGGCTCCTTGATTCCAGCTGAATTTATGCATGATGATCTTGGAAGGTTTTCCATCTACGCAAAACGTTATTCTTGCGCAGACTTCGCTAAGCGAAGGGGCAAGGGTAGTCTGAGAGACTGGTTGAAAACAAGCCGAAAACAGTGGTTATTCAGCTGTTTGTGAAAGATTTTGTCGCTCTTTAGCCGCGGAAAATGTGTTTTCCAGAAGCATTGCAACAGTGAGAGGTCCCACCCCTCCCGGTACTGGTGATATTGCTTCTGCAATAGTAACGACGGAGTCGTAGTCAACGTCACCGACAAGACGGCTTGTGTCCCCATCTGAAACACGATTTATACCGACGTCAACTACGACAGCTCCAGGCTTCACCATATCGGCCGTGATCAGTTGAGGAATGCCGACAGCGGCTATAAGAATATCAGCTTGCTGGGTGACTTCCTTTAAATTTGACGTATGGCTATGGCAGACGGATACAGTTGCATCTCCGCCTGGTCCACGGCTGGCGAGCAAGAGTGCCAGCGGCTTCCCCACAATATCACTACGGCCAACGATAACGGCATGCTTGCCCCGAGTCTCAATGCCAGCATCCAGTAGCATTCTTTGTACTCCTGCAGCAGTGCAGGGAATAAAGTGAGGTCGTCCTTGAGAAAGGAGCCCAGCGTTGACAGCATGAAAGCCATCAACATCACGGTCAGGAGGCACTGCATCGAGCACGGCCCGGGTATCGACATGACCCGGGAGTGGCAACTGAACAAGAATGCCATCAGTTGGCCCATGTTCGTCTCGTCCGATTGCTTCCACGGTGGATATAAGTTCTGCTGTTGTAGTTGATTCAGGGATTGAAAAGACATCAGCTGTAATCCCTACCCGTTTTGCTGCAGATGCTTTGCTTTTTACATAGGAGGCACTTGCGGCAACATCTCCCACAAGAACAACCACAAGCCGGGGGGGGCGGCCCATTTCACGAGCCAGTGCCGCTACTTTCGGCGCAAGGTCATGCTCAATTTTTTTTGCAAGTTTTCGGCCATCGAGCCGCTGAGCCGTCATCTCTATCTCTCCGGGACTGGAATAATCAAAGACCTCACAGCAGTCTCTGAGTGCATGAAACGTGTTCGATGCAGAGGTTCTTGTTGGTTAACTGGGCTGCTCGTCCATGAATGTCATACGAAGTTGATGCAGAATTTCCTCAAGGAGTTTCTTCTCGTCGTTGGCAAGGTTCCCAGCTGTTTTCTTCTCAAGCATTTCAAGCATGTCGATAAAGTGTCTCGCAGTGTCAAGGTTCTTGAGAGATTCTTTCGTGATAGGATTTGGGATTTTTCCAAAGGCCATCAATGCCTGCGTGAACATTGTCTGAACAAGAAACTCAAAAGTAGCAGGGGGAGCTTTCATAGGGCCGTTATCATTTGATGGAACTGGTGGTTCAGTCATGAGGGCATCCGAGAGGTTCGAGTAAAAGGATTTAGCGCGAGAATATGTGCGGTGTTGATCAGGTTTTGACACCAGCGTGATGATCCACAGCTGCAGCAACAAGACCGGCAAAGAGAGGATGGGCAGCTGTTGGTTTGCTTTTAAATTCTGGATGAAACTGTACAGCTACAAACCAGGGGTGATCAGCTACTTCAACAATTTCGACAAGACTTTTATCAGGATTTGTGCCAGCAATCACAAGACCAGCTTCTTCAAGTTGCTGTCTATAGCCACCATTAAATTCGTAGCGGTGGCGGTGACGTTCTGAAATTTCAGAGACACCATATGCCAACGCGGATCTGCTGCCGTCACTGAGCAGGGCAGGCTGACTCCCGAGTCGCATCGTGCCGCCTTTTTCGGTCACGCCCTCCTGTTCGTCCATCAAGCAGATGACGGGATGCGGGGTGTCCCGGAAAAACTCTGTCGAGTGTGCGTCAGTGAGACCAGCAACATTGCGGGCAAAGTCGATTACCGCACACTGCATACCCAGGCATATTCCGAGGAAAGGAAGATTCCGTTCTCGAGCGTAACGAACAGCTTCGACTTTCCCTTCAACACCACGTTCGCCGAAGCCTCCCGGAACGATCAGTGCATCAAATCCGGCAAGTGTTTTTTCGGCACCATTCTGCTCAATTTCTTCGCTTTTGATTGCCTGAACTCGAACTTGTGTGTAGTTCGCAATGCCTCCGTGATCGAGAGCCTCATAGATGCTTTTGTAGGCATCGCGGTGCTCGGCGTATTTGCCAACGAGAGCAATTGAAATCTCGTGCTCAGGGTTGCGGAGCCGATGCAGAATGTCATGCCATCCTTCAAGATTTGCCGAAGCTGCAGGCAAGCCAAGTTGTTTCAGGATGAGGTCGTCAATTTTGTTTGCCTGAAGTGACAACGGGACTTCATAAATTGAGAAATCTTTGTCTCGCTCTTCGATGACGGAGTGCAACGGAACGTTGCAAAAGAGTGCAATCTTTTCACGGTCGGAGGTGTCGAGGCTTCGCTCCGTGCGGCACACAAGGATATCTGGCTGGATGCCAATCTGTCGTAGGATTCCGACAGAGTGCTGCGTCGGCTTAGTTTTTAATTCACCAGCTGCTTTCAAAAATGGAACCAGAGTGAGGTGAATGAACATGCAGTTTTCACGACCACGTTCAAGAGGGATCTGCCGGATCGCCTCAAGGAAAGGCAGGCTTTCAATATCTCCGACGGTGCCACCAATTTCTGTAATCACAACATCTGTGTCGGCATCATCAAGTTGTAGAACAACTTCTTTTATTTCATTTGTTATGTGCGGGATGACTTGGACAGTTTTTCCTAGAAACTCACCTCGTCGTTCCTTGTTGATTACAGATTGGTAGATTTGCCCCGTGGTGTAATTGCTCTGTCTCGTAAGATGTGTTGTGGTGAAACGTTCGTAGTGACCAAGGTCGAGATCGGTTTCGCTACCGTCATCAAGCACATAGACCTCACCGTGCTGGTATGGGCTCATTGTCCCCGGGTCGACATTGATATACGGGTCGAGTTTCTGCATTTTGACACGCAGCCCACGCGATTCGAGAAGCATCGCGATTGAGGCACTGGTGAGCCCTTTGCCAAGTGAGCTGACGACCCCACCGGTCACAAAGATATGCTTAGTCACGCGGCAAAATTCCTAAAAAGACGAAGTGAGCAAAAATGCAGATATTAACGACCCCATGAACATACCGAATGACCCAAGTCGATCGCTACTCGGCCAAATCCACCCCGGGGTTTAGTGTTTCCAGACGTGGTGTAGAGTGAATGAGATGGAATCACACGCAAATATATCTGAGAGTCGTCCTTCGACTGCTGATGTCCGTATCAGGAGTCTTGACCCCCTTGTACCACCGGCCCGACTGGTGTCGACATATCCGTTGACGGATGCTGCCGCAGCAACTGTCGTATCGGGCAGAGAACAGGTCGAAAAAGTGCTTGCTGGCGAAGACGATCGACTTTTGGTCGTTGTCGGCCCATGCTCGATTCATGATCTCGATGGTGCCCGCGAGTACGCTGCAAAATTGGTCACACTCTCACGGGAACTTTCTGACCGACTTCTGGTTGTCATGCGGGTTTATTTTGAAAAGCCACGAACTACCGTTGGGTGGAAGGGTCTCATTAATGATCCTCACCTTGACGATTCTTTTGATGTTGGAACTGGCCTTCGTTTAGCCCGCGAGTTGTTGATTGAGATCGCAGACATGGGTTTATCCACGGCAACAGAATTTCTGGAGCCCATCACGCCTCAGTTTATTGCTGACACAATTGTGCTTGGTGCAATTGGGGCTCGCACAACAGAATCACCAACGCATCGCCAAATGGCCAGTGGTCTCTCTATGCCAGTTGGCTTTAAGAACTCGACAGATGGTTCGTTACAAGCTGCGATTGATGCCATGCAGGCAGCAAAAACACCGCACTCATTTCTGGGCATCGACAATGGCGGTGGCATCTGCGTCGTGTCGACTGCAGGAAATCCGTGGGGTGTCTTAATGCTTCGTGGTGGACGCGCTGGCTCGAACTATTCTCCGGACATGTTGCTTGATGCGAGAAACAGGCTGGAGAAGGCTGGATTAAAGCCGCGTGTCATAGTCGATTGCAGTCATGCAAACTCAGGGAAGGATCATCGTCGCCAGTCAATTGTCTTCCGAGATGTTCTCAAGCAGCGTATTGAAGGAGATCATTCAATCGTTGGTGTTATGCTGGAAAGTAACATTAATCCCGGCAAACAACAGCCGAATCAGGATCGTTCAGTTCTTGAATATGGTGTTTCCATAACCGACGCCAGCATTGGTTGGGATGAAACAGAAACGCTACTTCGTGAAGCCTACAGCAGCCTTGGCAAGTGACGTTTTTGCCATGTTTTTCTTTCATCGTCATGTGATTACACGATTGATGTAGGTGTCACCTTCACCCAAAAATGCTGTTCTTTTACTTTTTGGGGTTATTGGGAGACGTGCTATGAAACATGCAAATATTATGCGACACCGGTCTGGCTTTACGCTGATCGAGCTGTTGGTTGTG
>JAUWWJ010000228.1 GCA_030616935.1 Planctomycetaceae bacterium | reverse complement strand
GCCACCGACATTTCTTCTGGCAACGGTGTTATCCATGCCATCGATACTATTCCGATAATATGGCTTCTTGCATCGTTCGCTCACACCACAAAGTAGAGCGATTACCTAACGAACGTCTTGGTTGCCATTTTTGTTATCAACACTTTTTGGTTCTCTCAAAATGACAATAAACGTTCTAAAAAATTTGTATTCTTGGGTAAAACTTTCGCGATGGTTGCTCCTCTTGTCACGTGTATACGGGACCACTCCCCACCAGTAGAATAAGGTCTATACTATATTTCTTTCGTATTTTCGGAGCTACCAAAAACAGCTCTTACTCGTAAAAGGAAAATTCCTATGTCCTACCGATCACTCGGTATCGTTTTGGCAGTCGCATGTGCACTAATCGGTGCTCGTACTGCAACAGCCGGTTGTGGCACCTGTGACAAAACAGTTGTTGAAAATGCAGCAAACAATGAAAGTTTTAGCACCCTCGTTGCAGCAGTGAAGGCAGCGGGTCTCGCCGAAACGCTTTCAGGCAGTGGGCCATTTACCGTCTTCGCTCCAACCAATGCCGCATTTGAAAAATTACCTGCTGGCACTGTTGAAAAACTTTTAAAGCCGGAAAATAAGGATCAACTTGTAAAAGTTTTGACATATCATGTCGTGCCCGGAAAAGTATTGGCGAAAGATGTTGTCAAACTTAATAAAGCCAAAACAGTTGAGGGATCAGAAGTCGCGATTGCCGTAACTGGTGGTGTCGTTACTGTCGATAATGCAAAGGTGATTAAGACTGATGTGAATTCCAGCAATGGTGTCATTCATGTCATTGACACAGTAATTCTTCCGAAAAACTAATCTGTTCCGAGAAGAGTGCTCTCACAACTGAAAAGGCTGCCAGCAAAAGTTGGCAGCCTTTTTTCTTTGACTCGTTTATTCACAGAATTCATATCTTGAAATTAGTTGCAAAACATTTGGAGACGTTTGGCACGAAACAGAGTGCACGCCAAAATCATCAACGACACTTCTATTTGTTTCTGCCTGATCATCACTTTTCTTCTCTAGATACACATATGGATTTGCCTGTGCAGGCGGGACTGATCGTTCAAAGTGATGCCGATACTCAACAGGAATACAGATTTTTTTAATCCCAAAATTACTTCTGGAAGGCGGTTCAAATACATCTCGAACTTCATATACCACCGTGATGTCCTCGCCTTCAGGTGGCCCATCGCCTAATAATTTTCCGGGAAGAAAGGCCGATCGGGCCGGCCCAACCATTAACTCCGTTGGCTTCGATTCCTTCGTAAGCCAAACTTTGATGTGATACCGGCTAGTCTTTTCATCAGAAGAAGCAAGAGCGTATCCCACAAGACAGTTGTCACTTACGACTGACAGGCCAAGTTGGGTAGGGCCGTTCAGTGATCGCGTTCTGAGACGACCGGTTCGAGCATTACCTAAGGTAATAGAATGCTCTACTGACTTCTTGACTGATTCAACGCTTACGACATTGTACATTTCTTCAAAAGCGACACCCCGCACTTCTGTGGCTCCAAGGAAGCCAATGCTGACTGCTGCATAGAGAAAGATATTCTGAGCTTTCTTTTGAACTATATTTTTTGTTTGCATAAATAATCCTCTCAAAGCACTCCGTCTTTCTCGTGCTATTCCCGACGTGGAACAAAAAGGCTTTTCAAGAGCGAACCCAAGATTACATATGAAAGAATCATTGCGACTATGCGAACGATATACATAGTTATAAGATTTGGAGGACCCCCAGAAAGAGCCGACTGAATCATAAAATGTCCAAGATAATGTCCCGCCAGCGGACAGAGAACAAAATAAATCAACACACGAAGAAGGACACGCATTTGTAAACCAGCCGGAAGTTAGAAACTGGGAGCCACGAGCATTTTGATTCTACGGTTTCTTACCAAAATTTCCTTGGAAAAATTCCTGATGAAAATACGGACTCATGGGTTTTCTATAAAGGAACGGGCTTGATGGAGCATGTAAACCTGGATCGTCTTGAAAGACTTATTCACATTCCGGTTCATTCGCGACCAGACTGGCTAAAAAATGCTCGTGAGGACGCTGAGGAACTTCTCTGGCTTGCTTGTCGTGCAAGTACAAATCAAGACCTTGCTTCACTTGAAGAACTGGATCGAGAAGCAGGCATCATGGCCGAAAGGCTTCAGTACCGTATGGACAACGAACTCTAAAAAAAACAGTTTCCCCAGACCTATAAAAAGCTGAAGAAACTGTTATTTCTTGTGTTACCAGTGATTTCTATGAGTTCGATCAATCTCTTGTTCGAACAACATGAGGCTCTCCGCAACGATCCCAGCGAATTGTTGCACTGAAATCACAGCAGCAGTAATCAACATGCGTTACACCACTGCCAATCAGAGCACATCGAGTCGATACGTCTGGTGCCTCACAGACACAGCACTCAGGTACACAGAGTGTGACCGGTACGGGGCAGCCGTCGCATGGACTACAAATCATCAGGCAGATTTCGACCTTAGGTGGCGGTGGACAACGGTCTTTTCCACAACAACCAAAAAGCCCGGCATCAGCATGACTGGAACCCAAAACGACAACAAGCATCGCTGCTACTATTGAGAATGTTTTCCACGTTTTCACGTTGAAACTCCTTCGGTATATCGAGTGAATTGAAACTGCCAACAATAGTACCAACGATAAAACTCAAAATCGAGTTTTTGGGTGCTTTTTTGAAAAAGCACCTAAAACACGCCAAACAGGGCTTTATGGCAACTCCCAACCTTCACGATAGGACCGGCTCACGAATTGGTTCACTTCAGAAACATTTGGACTTTTCAGTTTTTCGGCATCCCACTGAATTCGTGTTCCCTCACCAGCACGCAGCGCGAGGTTCCCAATAAGTATTGTTTCGGTGAGGCGACCTGCGTAGCCAAAATTGGACATGGTCCCCGGTTCATACTCTCCCTTGATCGAACTCACAAACTCCCATTTCTGACGCTGATCACCACTTCCTTTAAATGGAATTCGTGGCAACGTTTCAGCCGGTGGCTTAAAGTCAACAAAATCTTCTTCTGGTAAAAGAAAATAACGTGCTCCATATGAATCCGGTGAGAACAGGACACCCTTGCTTCCAACAACAACAGCACCGCTCGTTTTCCGACCGCCTTCTTTCTGCTTGATTACTTTCTGTTGGAATGATTCGGGAAGCTGTTTGATTATTGCCTCTGGTGGGAGTTCGCCTCCGTCATACCAATGGAACTGACACGGTGGCAGACCACCCCGCTTGCCAAACTCAAAGAGAAGATGTGAACTTCCAGGAAATGTCTCGCCCTCAAAAATACCAGGGTTTTTCACCGCGGTCACCGCATCGGCATCAAAAAGCTTCAGTGCCATGATGGGCATATTCGTCGTGTGACAGGCCATGTCACCAAGCGCTCCAGTTCCAAAATCAACCCATCCACGCCAGTTGAAGGAGTGGTAAACGCCTTTTTTAAATGGACGCATCGGTGCTGGGCCTATCCAGGCATCCCAGTTGAGGTTTTCTGGAATCGGATCTTCACCAGCAGGTCTACCTTTGCCTTGTGGCCAGACGGGCCGATTGGTCCAAACATGAACCTCTGCTACGTCTCCGATCGCACCACTTCGAATGACTTCAACTGCCTCACGCAGTCCATTCTCACTCGTACCCTGATTGCCCATCTGTGTAACAACGCCCATTTCCTCCGCTGTCTCACGCATCAACCGAGCTTCATGAATAGACCAGGTCAGAGGCTTTTGACAGTACACATGTTTCTTCATTTGCATTGCCTTTAACGCTGCAACAGCATGTGTATGATCAGGCGTACTGACTGTCACAATGTCGATCTTGTCTCCAAGTTTCTCAAGCATTTCACGAAAGTCATCAAACTTCCCTGCATCGGGAAACTCCCGTGACTTTTTATCGACAGTTCCTCCATCAACATCACATAAACCGATAATACTGACTCCTTGTTCAGCAATATGGCTGGTATCGCTACTGCCCTTACCGCCAACGCCGATACATGCAGCCGAAAGTCCTTGAAGGGCCGATTCATTAGCTCGTAAAACCGGGCTTCTACCCGACCAGACTCCAAAGCCAGCACCTATCGCAGCTGTACGACCGAGAAACTGTCGGCGGGATGTGGATGAACTCATGCGCGCTATTCCTTTGTAATGAAGGCTTACTTTTTCTTGCATCTCTTCTTATTGATAATCTACACAAGTCTAGGACTCTTTGATACGAG
>JAUWWJ010000478.1 GCA_030616935.1 Planctomycetaceae bacterium | reverse complement strand
CAAAACTGTTTCTGCATCTTCTTGTCACCGCCACGTTCGCTTTGCGATCGTTTCACTCCTTCTGTGGTGATTCCACGGTCTTGATATGTGCGCGTCGAAACAGTTTTTGGCACAGATCAGGCAAATTTTTCCCCCGTACTACTTTATAGAGTACCCTTCTTTGACAACAGTTTCCTCAACCAATTTTTAAATGGAGATTTAGATCTATTTGACCTATTAAAACTCGGGTCGAAAGAACAGCCAGATATTCTTCTGTCAATGAGTTCAAAATAGCCACCCACCTCCTCAAGTTAGGAACTTAATAAGCCATGCTTTTACGTTCAGTCCTGCATCTCCACCTTCGAGTTTTTCAATTGCTTGGAATCAGCATTTTGACCGTGCTGTGCGTGTGGTCTAGTTGGTGCCTTTCAGTGGCATATGCTGATGAATCAACATCGCTTGGATCAGCTTCTATGACGGATGGTTTCGTGCTGCTGAGCCAAGGAGACCACCTGACTAACTGGAAGCACGGTGGCAATTGGACAATCGAATCAGGAGTGATCACCCGGCAGGGCAAAGGTGGCAGTCTGGACTACATCGGTAAGAAAATCCCTGACGACTTCGAACTTCAATTCGAGTGGAAAGTGAGTGAGAGAAGTAATAGTGGTGTGTACTATCGGCCCACCCAATACGAGTATCAAATTCTCGACAACGAGGCCCACCCTGATGGCAGGAACCCTCGCACGAGTGCAGCATCCCTTTACTTTTGTGTCCAACCCTCGCAAGACAAGACCAAGCCTGTTGGGCAATGGAATACAGGCCGCATTGTGTGCAAGGGAACGATTATCCAGCACTGGCTCAACGGAGAAAAAGTGATTCACATGGATTACAAAGATCCAAAATGGGCTGCCAATGTCGACATGCTCAGACAGCGAGGTGGAAATCTGGATGCTCGTGGTGCCAACCTGAGTCTGCAAGATCATGGCGATCCAGTGTGGTACCAAAACATACGGTTAAAAGAGCTCAAAGAAACAGACGTCATCGACATGGCTGAAGTCACGCCTGCTGTGATTCCTGCAGACGTGCTGGAAGCTGAAAAGAAAAAACTTGCTGGAATCATCAAGCGGCGAGAAGATGCAAAAAAAGTTATCGAGAAAAGAAAAAACGAATAGAGATCGATCGTCAAAAGATAGGGACAAAGGGCTATTGTCTTTTCCCAGTTAGGACACGTACTGGTTTTTGTGAATCGACTGTCTTTATCAACCTGCTAACTGACCGATGCACATGCGAGATTTGAGTTGTAGTGTATGGATGCTGGTATGGAATACTTGGTCAAATCGCAAACCAACGCCTCGGTGTGTTTACGCAATCTGAAAACGCTTATACTCAATTCAAAATTTATTTTGGGAATCAACACGCTTCTTTCAAACCATTGAGGTGCACTGGTCATGGCTGCTTCGACATCAACTCTCGCGGATAAATTACACGAGTACCCACAACAAGATGTCATCGACGGTGCGGGTGGTGCTGCAGGAGAAGTTCTGGATGACTGCCTGAACAAAAACGACGGAGTGTTGCAACTCCTTCATAGGTATGCCGGCCGCACATTTTGCACGCCTGGGAAACGCCTTCGCCTTGCTGCACAATCGTACTACCCAGACTACATGAATGGGACGGGTCTTGATGAAGTATGGATGTGCTGTACTGTTCCGATTGTCACAGGTGTCATCGATACGCGCACCAACAAAGCACCTTTTCGAGAAGGTGAGTCGCATGTTCTTACTCCAAACGGGCAAGTTGTCTCCCTCCAGGATTTGATTATCGCTAATCCAAAAGCGGTCATGGGCGAGAAGATAACTGCCTTCTCGAAATCATTGTTCGGTGAGCCAACATGGCCGATTGTTTCAAAGAAGTTCGATAACCTTAATCCGATTCCAGATCATCTTCATTGGACGAAGTGGGAAGTCTATGACATTAATTCTTATGATAATCCGGGAGTCAGTGCATCGCATTATCACACGACGGCAATGGGGCTGTACTCGTTTGTGACTAAGGAACAGT
>JAUWWJ010000273.1 GCA_030616935.1 Planctomycetaceae bacterium | reverse complement strand
TCGCGGTGCTTTGAGGAGGTGGCTGGCAGAAGAAGTGTTCAATGCAATTCTGATAGACCGAACCGCTATGAAAGTTCATCAGAGTCCGGTTGATCTTATGTTGCGTCAGGCGGGAAGTACGAGATCTCTTATTGTCTTTCCTGAGGGGAGCCGAAGCACAACCGGTGAGATCGGGGATTTCAAAAGTGGGCTTTATTATCTTGCCAAAAAACGGCCCGAGATCGAATTGATTCCTGTTCACATCGATAATCTTAATAGAGTGTTGCCGCGTGGAGAATTTTTACCCGTGCCGTTACTTTCGTGCATAAGCTTTGGCCCTCCGCTCTGGTTGGAGCGAGACGAAGCCAAGCTAGACTTTTTAGCACGAGCGCGCAGGGCAGTCTTAGCTTTGAAAGAATAAAAACGTGGCAGTGCTGATACACGGTGCCACTCCCAGAAAGGGTGCTTCCTAAGTGAACGATATTCGTACCATTGCATTAGTTGCGGGCGTGCTTCTTTTGCTATCCGTAGTGACAGGGGTAGGGCAATTTCTGAAACGGCATCCAGACCGGGGTATTGATGCTGCTGCAGTGCGGACATTTAATTTGCGAATTCGCGGCTGGTGGGTTTTATGTACGGTTTTGGCTGCTGCTTTCTGGCTGGGGTCCACTGCTACTGTCACCCTGTTTGGATTCGTCTCTTTTTGGGCATTGCGAGAGTTCATCACGCTCACCCCGACTCGCAAGGGTGATCACAGAGCGCTGTTCTGGGTGTTTTTCCTTTTCACGCCCCTCCACTATGTGCTCGTCGGACTGAACCGATATGACATTTACAGTGTGTTTCTACCCGTTTATGCGACATTATTTGTTCTGGCGAGGGCAGCGGTAGCTGGCGACTACAAGCGATTCCTTGAGCGAACAGCAAAGATTCAAGCGGGTCTCGTCGTGTGCGTGTACTGCTTGTCGTTCGCACCAGCTCTCCTTGAACTCCAAGTCGACGGAGTGCCAGAGCGTGCAGTTGAATTAGGTAGTCGTGATGCAAACTTTCGGCTGCTGTTTTTTTTGATTCTTCTCGTTCAGTTCGCAGACTGCATGCAGTATGTATGGAGCAGAATGTTGGGCCAAAGATTAGTTGCTGCTGCAGTCAGTTCCAATCGGACATGGGAAGGCCTGCTTGGTAGTGCAACGAGTACGGCGCTTCTTGCAGCAGTGCTGTGGTGGGCGGCACCACCGTTTCAGCCATGGCAGGCAGCAATTGTGGGGCTTGTCGTCGCAGTTATGGGGTTTGCTGGCGGTATGACGATGTCAGCCATTAAGCGAGACCGAGGTGTAAAAGATTATGGAACGCTTGTGGTTGGTCATGGCGGCGTGCTTGATCGTATCGATTCGATCTGCTTTGCAGCGCCCGTTTTTTATCATATGACGGTCCTAGTTATTGGTGGCTAGTTTCCATTAATTTCTTGTTGAGTGCGTTGAGCTCGCTGAGCATAAATCGATTGCCGTGCTGCCGTAGCAGAAATTCTATCCCTTGTGGGTTTATTTACATTTGATCCGTCAGGGCTTTGTCCGCGAGTGGTCCGCGCGATGTCTTGAATCTGAGGGATCGCAGCAGCAACAGACGCTGGTGGAGCGGGACAGCCCCGCTTTACCCATTCCAGCCAAACGGTTTGTAGTTTGCTGATATCATTAATTCCATAGTACTGGCTTAATGCCAGAGGCCAATCGCTAGTTGCCAAACCCTCACCAACAAATTGGATGTATCGTTTTCTACCGCCTCGCTCTATCAGATAACGAGCAAGCGAGTAGCCCTGTGAGTAAAGCGGAAGTACGTCCGCTGGATATTCTTTCATGGCAAACATTTCGGGAAATGAAATCCCTCTGCCTGTTCGCAGAAACTCGATGAGTAGTCTATGTTGTCGGGCTCTTTCAACCGGATGTTCTACGGTTGTGCAGGCGCCCTCATCAGCCCACCGCGGTAGTGGTTGGCGGAAATGACTTGCAAAAATCGTATGAGTGACCTCATGCGGTAGCACAGAATCAAGAATTCGTTCTTCACTGCCTTGAATTGTCATGGTCCAGTTGAAGACTTCACCTCGATCGAATACAAAGCTCGTCGCACCACCTGCCCCAAGTGTTGGGGCTACTTCTGCGGTGATTGGACACGGCTGACTCCATCGAGGAAGCGGTTGTCCAATCCACTCTATGGCAAGGTCATGACGATACTGTTCGGCAGCATCGCCGATCTTCTGTGCTAATTGTGAGGTGGGGGCCTCAATGACAAAGTTTGCTGTTCTATAGCCTGCCGCAAATAGAATATTTGTAGGGAGGATAAGGGCTGTTATTGACCCGAGGAGAAAAATTCTTCTTTCACGTTTTCCAAACTGCATGTATTCACCACTTGGGAGACGGTGTCATCTGCATTCATAATGATGACGAGACGTCGGACGGTAGCGGTGCAAGGAAGACGAGGCCAGAGCGATTTTATCCCCGGAATCTATTCGGCTGGAATCAGTCTCGGCCATGCTAGCTGGAGCTGATTTGCTTGGGGTATTTCAAGGGTTGTGCCCGGTGATAGCGATACTCGCGGCTGAAGAGTCTTGTTCCAAGCGAAAAGGCTTCGGTAATAACGGCCATCACCGTATGCGGTCTCTGCTAATTGCCACCAAGAGTCACCCTCTTGCACGTCATAAAGCATGCCAGGTGAAATTTTTTGCATTGGTTTTGTGATAGATGTTTGAGGTGGTGAATTGGCGATGGGTGGGGGTTGTGGAGGCAACTGTGAATTGACGTTATCTGCAGCTTTTGCTGACGGTGCTTCAGGAAGTGTTCTTACTGTTTTTGGTATCTGCCATGGAGCGTTCTTTTTTTCATTGTCTGGAAATCTTTTGACACCAGACTTCTGAGCGTCGAGGGCAGGAGTTTCATCGACTGCTTCAAGCGTGGGAGGATCATCAACTTTTATCACTGGAAGAGGAAGGTCTTCTCGATCGGCTTGCTCAAACAACGGTTCAAAGCTTGCCTCAATGTTCGGAAAACGCGTTTGTGTTTGTGACGCATCACTGAGGGTATCTGAGTGCCGCAGCGGCGGCTTTTCGGGGCTTGGGGTAAGGTCAGGAGGAGGGACTGTTTCTGCAAAGGGATTGAAGGTGAGTGTATGAATATCTGGACCGGCGCCCTCTGGGGGACGTGGTATAAACAGCCATAGAGCAAGTGCAGTCACAAAAATTCCTGCTAGAAGGCCGAGTAACGACAGAAGGAATTTGGATTCACGTCCCATTCAAAGTCCGCACTAATAAAAATACATTCAGTGGCTGCGCGCTTCGCAGCTCTTGGTTTTTCCTACGGGCAGTGATTCTGCTGAAAGTGTGCGGGTGTTGCTAGAGCGGCAGGGAAATAAAAAACATTGTTTGCAAACGGACTGCTACTACACAAAAATGCAAAAATAGCCTGCGCTTGTGTCAAAATAGGAAGACCACGTAACATTCTGTTTGCGGAGTTTTTCAGATTCGTTCTGCAGCCCGGAGTCGTGCTGACCGAGACCGATGATTCGTAGCAACTTCATCTGCCGTAGCCTCAACTGGTGATTTCGTAAGGCAGTTCCAGATTTGTGGGCTACGGAAAGCTGTCTTTACAAGCCGGTCTTCGAGTGAATGGAATGAAATAACAACCAGTCTGCCCCCAGGTTTTAAACAAGCAGGTATTCGTTCAAGTGCAATTTGAAGAGACTTAAGTTCTTCGTTCACTGCAATTCGAAGCGCCTGAAAAGTACGAGTC
>JAUWWJ010000093.1 GCA_030616935.1 Planctomycetaceae bacterium | reverse complement strand
TGGACTGACAGAACTTCCAGAAAGTAAGCAGTTTACCATTCGAGATGGCGTGATTGTCGTGCCAAAAAATGCAGTTCTACAAGACGAATGGAAGCCTGCGTTAAGTTCTAGTTGACGCGCACTGATCGAAGGTGTAATCGGCGAATGCTTTTCTCTACGACTCTTTAGAAGAGGCTGTGTCAACTTTTTCGGAAGAAATAGAGTTAGTCGTCTCAGTCTGTTCCTCCTCGTTAGCAGGTACTTCCTGAGGTGCGTGATCAATAAGGACAGAACTGTTCTGTCGAGCTATTGATAGTTCTTCGTCGTGCGATGCAACTATTACGCGAGACACAGTTGAGGTGTCATCGATGGACTCACCTGACGCTAAGCGAGGCTCTTCCGCCTCTAGGGACACAACAGGAGGCCACGGCTTTGGTCGTCTCCAAATTGGAAGGATACCATTTGCCCGTACCCGGAAATCATTCTGATTCGCAGCGCCTGGTACTGTGCCTGAATAATCGAAAGGTGATGGGCACATGGTGCACCCATTGCTAACGAAGCTAACAACGGATGAGAAAAGAATGCATAGAGCGAGAGAGAGCTTTCGGCCTGGTCTCTTTTGAAGATACACCTTTCTGCCTCCACTGCCTATTTATACAAGGCGTAATTAAATACGGCGGCTGTTCCCCGCAATTCCCAAACAACCCGAATCTTACTTCGGACCGTCAAAGGTTATACCTTCACAAAATTTTGGCCAAGACACCGAAAAGATCACTATTCCCGAACGAGTAAGTGTGATCCCTGTCCAAGAATGCCGGCTAAATCATTGAAGTCAGCAGATGATACGAGAAGCACATTGTCTTCTGGTACTTTCGTGACAAAACTCGGGTCATTGGCCGGTTGAATACTTAAGCCGTTTTCAAGAATAATGGCCGCTCGACCTGCGGGACGAAAGCCCACTGGAACTGTCTGAGCGGTTTGAGTCTTCGTCTCGTCCTGAATATGAAGTAGTTTCACTGAGGATCCTGAGCGGCTTGCGAAGCCCTTGCCAATAGCGGCAGGAAAAGTTCCTGCATACCGACCACCTACTTGAAGACTTATTCTGCGTCTTGAAACGCTTACAACACCATCGAACGGACCTCGCAGAACTTTGATCCGTTGGCCAGTGGTAAGTTCATCTGATGCAACACCGTTTATTTTTGAAAGTAATTTCCAAGGGATATTAAGCGGCTTGGCAATAGTTTCAAGCGTCTCTCCTCCAGCTACCGTATGCGGTGGTAGCAGCATGTCTTGCGTTGAGTAGATAACAGTCCCAGCGAGTTGTCCAAGAAGTCTTTCAAGTTGATGGTTTTCTTCAACGCTGAGGGAAGGATTGTCATACCACACCGAAAGAACGGCAAGTGCTTCGGCATATCGACCAGCTTCAAGTTTATTATGGGCATCCGTCCACGCTGCAGTGAAAGCTACAGATTCTTTTTGTTCGGCCATGTTTTCCCTAACGAGTCCGGCCGTGTCATCATGTGATTGGAACTTTGGGGGAACAGCAGGAACAGCATCAATGTACGTTGGTGGCATCTGTTCGGTACCAGGAGACAAAGGTTGATCCGTGACCAACGCTTGCGCACCGAGGGGTGCTGAAGGAGTCGGTATTTGATTGGGAGGAAGACTCGTGAGCGCACCGGGAGGTGTCTGTACTTCCACTGAAGGTGGTGTGGTTAGTGGCGGTGTAGTTACTGATGGTTTGAATGGTGGCGCATCAGAAGTGGCGGTGTGTGTTGCTTCTGGAGGTTGCCATTCTTGGTTTGTTTCTTTGGGGCCTTTCTGGATGATTGAATAGGCGCCATATAAGATCATGCCTAATAACCCCAGCACAATGAGTGGACGCAGGGCTTCGAGAGGATCATTTTGCTGTTCTCTGCGATGCTTTGACTTTGATCGACGTGCCATCGAACATGGCTCCTAACGCTGAGGGATTCGGACAACTGCGAAGACACTAAACAAGGGAGGAAATCTGTACCAGATCGCTTCTGCCAAAAGACTCATTCCGTACAGGATTTTCATGGTTCACGAGAATTATTCATTCTTATGCTTTGCTGACCTAGATTGAGCTGTCCCTAATGGCTGTAAATTGCCCTGTTTGACTCAAATTTTGTTCTGGAGCAGATGGTTTTTTATTGTGCGGGAAAAGAGTTGTGTCAGGATTTTACCTCCTACCATCTTATTTTCAGGAGCGCGGTTGTCATGATGGACCTTTTGCTGGTGAAATACAGTAATGCACCGAAGAAATCTTCTTATTATTGCGATTGTTGTGCCTGGGTGCCTCCTCGCCTGCGCTGCTCAGGATCGAACTGGTCAGGGGAAGCGTTTTGCTGAAGTCATCTATCGCATTGATAAGGGGTATTTCCGAAACGTTGATTCAGAGCAACTCTTTCAAGCAGCAATGGAGGGTGTCTTTCGTAAACTCGATGATCGTTCAGAATTCATTGAGCCATCAAAGTTAAGAAACTATGAGAGAGACTTTAAGAAAGAGTTTGCAGGTATTGGTGTAGAACTTGATGCCGAACTATCTTCAGGAGATATTGTTGTTGTTGCGCCCGTGTATGGAGGGCCTGCTTGGCAGGCTGGTATTCGATCTGGGGATCGTATAGTTAGCGTCGAGGGTATCGAGACAAGTGGACGTAATCTTTCCGAAATAGTTGCTCAGTTTCGTGGTGAGGTAGGCAGTCAGGTGGATCTTTGTATTAGAAAACAAGGTGTCGGCCTGAATGATCGTTCGGCGATTCAAGACATTACTATCAGTCGTCAAAATATCACAATTGAAAGCGTGCGAGGAGACCGCCGGTTGCCTAGTGGGAAGTGGGATTGGTGGCTGGAAGGTGATCCGACCATTGCATATCTGAGAATCAGCCACTTTAGCAAACGAACAGATGCTGAAGTTGCCGCGTTGATTGAAAAGCTTGTATTCAAGCAACCCCCCAAAGGGCTTGTCATCGACCTGCGTGGTAATTCTGGTGGCATATTGGAGGGTGGTATTGCATTGTGCGATCTTTTCCTAGAGGACGGATTAATCGCTGCAGTAACAAATGACAGGTTGAATCGTTCTAATCGCAAACAACTACAGCAGAAGTGGACAGCAACCGCTGGCCAAGTGCTCAAAGGTGTACCGATAGCTGTTCTGGTTGACGAATTTACTGCGAGTGTGGCCGAAATAGTTGCAGCCTGTCTCCAGGACCACAAGCGGGCAACGATTGTTGGCAGTCGCACGTTTGGCAACGCCTCGATACAAACAATAACCACACTTTCAAGTGGGCCTGGAGCTATACAGCTGACAACGAACGAATATCAGCGACCCAGTGGTACTTCCCTTCATCGTTTGAGTACCAGTACTGAGTCCGATGCATGGGGTGTTCGACCGGATTCAAACTTTGCGTTTTCACCGACACGAAAGCAACTCGAGGACTGGATTACTTGGAGACAGGATCGGGATCGGTCCGGCCAGTCCAGTGCGGTACTTGACCCAGGCGGCCTGTTGCCAAGACATGCGGACCCTGTTCTAGGCCGAGCGCTCACGCTTTTCGACACTCAAAAGTAACGTTGATTGATCAATGGTGAGAGTGTTTAACCGATTTTCATGAATCGATGAGTGCAGTCAAAACGGTGCGGACTTCAGCAGCAAGGAAAAAACTGCCTGCTATGCATAGCAGACCTTTTTGGCCCGAAAGCCGTTTGCCAACTGTTACTGCCTCTGTAGGCGAGGCCGCTACGTGAGGATCTCGCCACCCTCCCTCTTCGGCTGCTTTGCGCAGTCTCGTTATAGTGGCGGCTCGAGGATTTGTTGCATATCGTGTAAGGACAATATCAGTGAAGTAGGCTTTGCTTGCCCGCAGCATTGCACCAAGTTTTTTGTCAGCACTCGCAGCAAAAATGAGGACTCTTTTCTTGGGTAAGTTGCTTTGATCAGACAATGTTTTCACTAGGGATTCCATCGAAGCAACGTTATGTGCTGCATCAAGAATGATGGGAGGGGAATCTGACACCCACTCTATGCGAGCAGGAAGACGGGTTTTTCGGAGACCGGTGGCAATCGCTTGCTTGTTAATTGCGAAGCCTTTTTCGGAAAGTACTTTCGTGGCCATAACTGCTGATGCAGCATTTTCTGCTTGATGAATACCTGCCATTGCAGTTTTATAGACCGTGCCTTGTGATCCGGGTGGGGCCTGAATCTCGAATGAATGTAAAGTCGCTTGATGGGAACTACTTGGTTTTGTGTTCGTGATTTGGTTGATTGTGAAGTCGCGATTGAGGAGGAAGAGCTTTGTTCGTTTTGTTCGCGCCTTATCTACTACCACACGAAATGCATCTGGATGAATTGCCGTCGATATTACAGGGATGCCTCGCCGTATTATGCCAGCTTTTTCAGTAGCAATAGCACGGATCGTATTTCCCAGGACTTCGGTATGATCGAGGCTGATGTTGGTAATCAAAGACACGACAGGGTTGCACAGGTTTGTTGCATCAAGTCGTCCACCAAGGCCGGTCTCAATCACAGCAATATCAACCTGTGTCTGCTTAAAATGAGTAAATGCGACAGCCGTGAGAACTTCAAACCAAGTTGGACCGGGCATTTTCTTGCGAGATGCCTTTTGATCAAGTTTTTCAACAGCAGGAATCACTGTGCGGAATGCTGCGAGTAAGTCTGGCGAGGAGATCTGTTTTCCAGCTACACAAATTCGCTCTTCAATCCTGTTGACATGAGGTGATAGATAGCAGCCCACTCTGTAGCCAGCAGCCTGCATAATTGCTGCCAGCATGGCCGCGGTTGACCCCTTGCCCTTTGTGCCAGCGAGATGCGCAGAGGGAAACTGATGCTGTGGGTTGCCGATCGCTCTTAGTAAAGCTCGCATACGGGTGAGCGTAAATGCTGTTTTATGATCTTGATTAGCCGGTCGGTGCTCAAAATTAGATCTTTTTTCAAGCCACTGGAGAGCTCCAATCCGCGTCAGGCGTGAGTTTGTTTTTTCGGAGAAGACTCCCATGGAAGTATCTTGGCAATTCAGGGAAGGTGGTTGTTCTAGGTAGTGGACTAAGAGGATGTCTAATGAAACCGCGGTTGCATTTCACCAAGTATTTTTAAAGGCTCTGCGAATCGAGGTTATGGCTCTATCCCCGTCTTAGTTGCAATATAGCCCGTGCACGGTCACAAAGGTTTTTAGGTTACACCAATTGTATAACAGAAAACAGACGTACGGCATGTCGCTTTGGGGAGTTGTCCAAACTTTAGCTTTACGCACCGCGTATCGAGTAGCGATTGCATTCGTTCTGTTGAGTCTTGTTTGCAAATCGATTTTTCTAAAAGCGGATGAGTACGTACTTGATGATTCAGGGCAACTAATTGAGATGCCTCTGTTAGTCTCAGGAGAACTGATAACTCCAGCACTCTTTGTTGATGTCGACGGTGAAAGCTGTGATTTCTATGAGGATGATTGGTGTCAGAGATATGGAGGCAATTCGTCCTGTATTGGGTTGCCAAGTAAGCAATGTTGGCCCCGATGGTTTGCCAGTGCAAGTGGCTTAATTATGACTCGATCCCTGCCTGATGGTGGGACATCAACAGGGCCCGGCGCGCCTCCGCTCATAGTTTCAACGCGGTCAGCTTCGGCCAGTTGGCCAGGTGGTGTAGACCTGAGACTTGGTCGGTGGTTTGGAGATCGTCAAGAGCACGCTATCGAGTTTATCTATTGGGGTGTTTACAATATGGGGTCGTCTGCTCAGCAGCAGGCGGGAGCAACCAACGGAGTGTTAACACGGTCTGACACAATAAATAACATTGAAATTAATTGGCTTTACTCACCACAAACCCGTCCAGAGTTCCATCAGGGAAATCAACGCATCAATTGGGCATGGTTGGCGGGTTTCCGATTTTTTCAACTCGAAGATCAATTGATTCTTGATGTACCATCTAGCCTCGAACTTCAGACAGCGACAAACAACAATTTATTTGGTGGGCAGTTCGGAGGGAGATTCGACTGGGAGATTGCACCCAAAATGCGGTTTGTTATCGTTCCTAAGTTTTTGCTTGCAGGGAATGCAAGCAGCAATAGGGCAACTGAAAGCGGTGCAACAACGGCTGATGTGCGCTCTGCGATCGATGTTTTTTCTTGGCTGGGCTCAGTCGATACGTCGGTGGCGTGGGATATAAGCGAACGGTGGAGTCTCTGGCTGGGTTATCGAGTAGTTGGAGTAGGGAACATAGCTCAAGCTGACGGACAGTGGCCATCGACGTTGCCCGCTTCAGCAGCACGTCTTGAAGGCATTGGGACTGGCTCTGAATCAATCATCCATGGGGCCTTCGCGGGTTTTGAAAGTCGGTATTAACCGCAGTAAAAACCGCGTGAGCACGTGTTTCTTTTGTGTGTTGATGGCCAACTGATATCAAACCGCCCTCTTGCGGAATCATGAGACAGAAAGGGTGTCATTTTTCCGCCAACATGGAGACCTTGCTATGAATTCTCTACATTCTAAAGCGTT
>JAUWWJ010000133.1 GCA_030616935.1 Planctomycetaceae bacterium | reverse complement strand
CCGGAATCGTTACTCGATGCTGTCACAGCTGTATCAGGATCTGGACCTGGGTACGTTGCGCTTCTGATTGACGCCCTCGCCGACGGCGGTGTGCAGGCTGGTCTTCCACGACAGCTCGCTCTAGATCTTGCTGTCCAGACGTTTGCTGGCACAGCCACTCTAATCGCAACTACTGGCGACCACCCAGCGGTTGTAAAAGACCGGGTAAGCAGTCCGGGCGGAACAACGGTCGCTGGTCTTTCAGTCCTCGAACGAAAGGGCGTTCGGGGGGCTCTGGCAGACGCCGTCGCTGCAGCAGCAGAACGTTCCGCAGCACTGGCGCGCTCCATCACATAGCAGGCTGGGCGTGTTACGTGAGTATGGGCATACCTCTACACCATCGAGCCTACCGGCGCCCACGACCTGCTTTTTTCTTTTTTACTTTCTTCGCAGCAGATTTCTTTTTGCTTGCTTTTGCCTTTTTTACGCCCGTCTTGGGTTTTGCAGCCGCTCTGGTTTTCTTGGCGGACGCTTTTTTCTTAGCTACTTTCTTTTTCTTTGTAACTGGTTTCTTCTTCGTTGCTGTCTTCTTTCAGGTTTGCTTTTTATTCCTTGAAGATTTCTTAGCAGCATTCCTTTCAGTACCAAAAACATTCTCCCAGCCCACGGCGTAATCAGTCGTAGACCCAACTCGAATGACCGACATGCTTCCCTCTTCTCTCCATTATGTACTGAGCGAATTGCTCACACCGAACCATCCAGCTTTTTTTGCACTGTTCACACAGCGTCGCTGAAGTAGATAAATGTACCAACTCTTAACCGATTTTTAAGCCGACTTTCCCAAATTCTATCGGCAGAACAACTCGGTCAGATGCAAGCCGACCCGATGTGATCTCAGTGAACCATTCGATCGTGTTGCATTCAGGCCTGGCCGACTGACAAAAAATGAGACTGTTCCGCTGACACAGTCGTTCGGAAATACACACGTTCCCTTCCTCGTAGCCCAAGCCAACAAGAGAATTGCCATTAAGCCACATGGTGCGTAGCCGGCATGGATCTGCCACAAGAAAAACCTGTTCGACTGAGCCAATATTCGACGGCTTTTGAAACCAACGCACCCAGGCAATGCACTGATCTGGCGAAACGTGTCGTTCCCACGCGCGTTGGAGATTGATTTCGTGCATTTCAGTCAGCGACCTGCTTCTCTGGGAGCACAACGGCCCGCCCACCAATCCGACCAGCTCGCATTTCGATCGCCCAACCACCAACTTCTTCCAAACAAATCTCCCGCACAGGAAAAGAGTCGCTTACAAGCGGCCACAGGACGGCTAGTTTAGCCCAGAGTGCTCGTCGTTTCTCACGAGACGGAAGACCGGCTGCATCAATCCCTGCAAGTGTTATCCCACGAAGAATAAATGGATACACAGTCGTTGGGAGATCAAAACCACCGGCGTTCCCGATACTGCCAACAGCCCCACCAGGTGCGATCACCCGAAGAATATCAGCAAGCAATTCCCCTCCTACTGTGTCGATAGCGGCAAGATAGCGAACGCTCGATAACGGCTTTTTATCAGTTGGAAGAGCCTCTTGCGGAGACCGCACGGCAGCCGCCCCGAGGGACATCAATGTATCTGCGAGAGCTTGTTTGCGGGTACAGGCTATGACTTGAAATCCTGCCAGTGCAGTCGCTGCCACCGCCAGCATACCTACGCCCCCACTCGCGCCCGTGACAAGCCACGGTAATGGCTCACTATGATGCAATCGCGACTGAAAGTCCCAGTCAATGGCTGACCGCAGCCGTTCAACCGCAAGAATCGCTGTAAGTCCTGCCGTCCCCATCGCCATTGCGGCGGTGGCAGAGAGACCTTCTGGCCTTTGGATGATTGCCGCCGGCGGAACCCATACCTCAGTCGCAAAGCCGCCCTGTAATGATTCACCCAGCCCATTGCCAGTTGCCACCACGGGCGTTCCGGCAGCGAAAGTTTCAAATGAAGACCGCAGCCTGCCTGCGACATCTATACCAGGCACAAGAGGCAGCGTACGTGCGACACCCGGATGCGCGTCGCAGGCCAAAGCATCTTTATAATTGAACCCAGCGGCCTCGACATCGATGCATACAAACTCTTCAGATTGGCTGCCGGGCAGGGGGGCCACCCCTGATTGGAGCCCACCATCGGGTCCTCGGTTCACGACCCAACCACTGGGTCCACCACAAGATCGCTTGTTCGTCATGGCCGTTTGTATCTTTCTGGTTTGAATCCGGCTCCAATACTGCCCGCAAGAACTGTGGAATCATCCCACACTACCTAGCGACCAAAATTTGCATTCCTGCTATACTACGAAAATTGAACGTAAAAGGCGTGGACACAGATAGAGTAGCACTTGCTACTTCGCCCGCACCACAAGCAACCACTCTTTATTCCCCTCCAGGAGAAAACAATGGGAAATGCGATGGAGTTTACCGATGCTAATTTTCAGCAGGATGTTCTTGATTCAGATGTGCCGGTTTTGGTTGACTTTTGGGCCCCTTGGTGTGGACCTTGCCGAATGATTGGCCCAGTTATCGAAGAGCTTGCCTCAGAAAATGCAGGTACATTCCGAGTTGGCAAAGTCAATGTGGACGACAATGGTAGCCTTGCGATGAACTACAACGTGTCAAGCATTCCCGCGATAATGATTTTCAAAGGTGGACAGCTGGTCAACCAATTCATGGGTGTCCAGTCGAAGGAGAAGCTGCAACAGGCACTTGATGAGGCAAAGTCGGCATAGCGTGCGCCGGCGGACGAGTTGTTCTGGAGCGTGTATCAATTGTCCCACGACCTCGATGTGGGCCGAGGGTGCCAACTTTCTCTACAAGACCGTCATCAACAAAACCTGCAAGATCAGCATGGAAGCCGGGTTGCCGTAACTTTTCCACGGCCTTGGCTTCAATTTGCCGAACGCGCTCTCGCGTGACTCCAAAAATTGTGCCGACCTCTTCAAGCGTGTAACAGCACCCATCTGCAAGACCAAACCGTAGTCTGAGAATCTCACGTTCCCGATAGGAAAGGGCATTGAGAACCTTCCCCAACGATGCCTGTAACGCGTGTTGATTCATGCCCCGCAGCGGATCATCTTCGTGAGTATCACGAACAAAATCACCAGCGGCATTTTCCTCACTCTCACCTAAAGGCTGATCAAGCGAAACCAGCCGATGAGCCATACGTTCGATACAACACACGTCATCGAGGGGCATTCCCGAGCATTCAGCTAGTTCTTCAACACTTGGCTCCCGTCCATGTTCCTGAAGAAATTCACGAGAGAGGTTTCTTAACTTCCCCATTGCATCGACCATGTGCACGGGCATGCGAATCGTGCGACTCTGATCCGCAATAGCCCTCGTAATAGCCTGACGTATCCACCAGGTCGCATACGTTGAGAACTTGAAACCACGGGCGTGTTCAAATTTATCGACAGCTCGCATCAAGCCTGCGTTCCCCTCCTGGATCAGATCAAGAAATGCAAGGCCTCGGTTTCGATATCGTTTGGCAATCGAAATGACAAGTCGTAAATTGCCCGCAGCAAGCTGCCGTTTCGCGGCATCATACTGTTCTTCATACGACTTTAACCGACTCAAACGCCGACGAAGTGTTCGCCGCGTCTCGCCCAGGCCAACATAGAGGCGGCGGCGTTCCTGAGGTCCCATGTCTGAAGCCTGGCTCGCAAGATCACGAATCTGTTTGAGCATTGGATCGAGTCTCTGAATTCGCAGACGCATTTCTTCGACAAGACGAACGGCTTTACCACGTTGCCGCACTAATTGCCGCCAAATTTTACGGCGAACAGTCAGAGGATACGTCCTCGACGTCGCCTGACGGAAAAGTTTCTGGTTTTCAGAGATAATCCGGCGTAGGGTTTCCAGATTCGGACTGAGACGTTGTAAGAGACGTTTCTTTTCATCTGTGTTCGTAACGGAAACTTCAAGTGTTCGATCAAGCCGAACTGTCCCAGCCTCCACTCGCTCAAGAAGCCTGACTGCTGCCCTGAGTACCAAATCATTTCCAAGCAATTCATTCCGATAACGTCGACGCCACAGTTCAATTTGACGTGCGCTCTCTACTTCACCATCACGGTCGAGGAGAGGTATTCCACCCATTTGCAGAAGATAGAGGCGTATTGGATCATCGATAGCCTGATTCGACTGCCGGGAAGTTCCGTTCTGAGTGTTCCTTCGGCTTCCTGAAATGACTGGAGATAACGACATAAGGGCTCTCTTCATGAATGGGAGTGGGGGCCTGAACAGACACCGAACAAACGCTCGTGTCTTCGAGCCATCTCTAAATCAGTGCATTCGCTATGCCGGACGGCTGGACAAGGAGCATCGAAAACCGGGAAATGTGCCTGTTTAACGACAAAAATAATGCGTTTCAGCCTCTCCAATGCCTGCGTCGGGACACCCGCATGGAATCCCGTGTTGCCGCTTGGCAACACAGCAATCGACGGCTGTTGCCAAAAAACAGCAAATTTTCCCCAGAAACTGCTCTCGATCTCGGCCCTAGGACACTGGCTATACTCCGACTACCTCGGGCGGAGTCCCCTTATGCATTATGTAATTATTGGTCTGATTATCGTTCTCATACTTGCCGGAGCCGCTGCGCTCGTGCTCGGAAGGCAAGGTATCAATCGGACAACACTGGTCTTTGCATGGCTTGTTCTGGTTGCAACCGCCGGATTTATCTATCTCGCCGGGCGTGTTGGTGAACGTGAGCGCGTTTGGCGAGAAAAAATCCGAGCCACCCGCGCGGAAATAAACACAACCCTTTATGGCAAATTTGCTGGCAAAAAGTTTTTTATTGCCGATCTCGCTGACGACGATGACACGAACGAAACAACTGAACTCCGTCGTAAAATTCTACAACTCGGTGGAACGCTTAGTTCCGCTAAGACTATCCGACGTGATGATGAAGTTGTGGTTGTTGATGATTTAGACGCAATTCCCCCTCGAGCGAAAGAATTAAATATCGAGGCGATCGATCAGTCAGGGATTGATAATGCTATCGCTCAAACGCTTGGAGGCCTCAACACAGCTATCATTAACACACAACGGAAGCAGGCCAGACTAGAAACATGGCGAAACCGTAATTGGAAAACTGCTGCATTTGCACCGCCGAAAGTTGAAGAGGACGAGGCAAAGCCGGGACTCTACCGAGTCACAAATAATGGAACTCTCCAACTAACTCTGTCGGCAAAAGATGCAGAAAAACCACTCAATGAAGGAGCTGAACTCGCCGTCTTCAATCTCCAGACAGATGACGAACATGGGTTCCTTGGCGTTTTCAGCATTGAAACCGTAAAAGATCAAGGAGAAAACGTTCTCTCCCTCTCTATATCTCGATTAACCACTCCTGATGAACACGATATCGCAGCATGGAAAGACTGGGGGTTAACCTCGCGTGCGGCAACGGATCCGAAGGTGGCTGTTTATGAAGATCTTCCAACGAGTAGTGCACTTTCCGTGGATGCCCT
>JAUWWJ010000216.1 GCA_030616935.1 Planctomycetaceae bacterium | reverse complement strand
TATAAGAGAAACCATGCTGCAACAACGATGAGGATCATCGGGAAATAAGTGATCAATAATTCCAAGGGCCCCGCAGGAGGCTTTGAATCAGCAGCAGCAGCAGCTAACTGCGCTACAATTCGAGTTTGATCAAAGATTTGCATGAGAAGCACCCTAGGCTAGAGGAGAGCAAAACCACTCCACTGAAAAGTGCAAATGTAGTTTCCCATGGTTCCAACGGACAAGTCCGAATGCAGACAACCGGGACACAGGGCAACTCCACTCCCTCATTTGCACAATAGCATCAATTCATGCGGGCGAGAAAATCCGCCCGAACTGCTCGGACTTGGCCGGCCACAATCGCCTCTCGAAGCCGCCCCATCAGGCGCTGGTAGAAGATGAGATTATGAATCGAGGCTAAAATAGGACCGAGCATTTCCCCCGCCAGAAAAAGATGCCGCATATACGCCCGTGTATAGCCACAAGCCACACATGGGCAGTCACTTTCAATTGGACGTTTGTCCGTCAGGTATTGAGCATTTCTTAAACGTAATGGCCCGTCAAACGTATACAGCAATGCATTACGACCGCAGCGTGTTGGTAAAACACAGTCAAACATATCAATTCCTACCGCAACCGCATTGATAATATCCTCTGGCTTTCCGACTCCCATAAGATATCGCGGCTTGTCTGCTGGTAAGTGTGGTACTGTCGCCTGAAGCGTTGATGCCATTGCCTCCGGCCCTTCTCCCACAGACAGCCCTCCGACTGCAAAACCCTCAAAAGGCAGTGACCGAAGGTGCTTGGCACTGTTTGCTCGTAATTCAGGATCAAGCCCTCCCTGCACAATTCCGAACATCGCCTGGTCTGATTTTTGACGCGCAGCCAAACAACGCTCTGCCCACGCGAGAGATCGTTCCATTGCCTCAGCGACGTCATTTCGTTCGGCAGGAAGGCCAATCACATGATCAAGCTGCATTGCGACATCAGCTCCTAGTGATTCTTGAATCGCAACTGCCTTCTCTGGAGTGAGGTCCACCTGAGACCCATCGAGGTGCGACCGAAACACTGCCCCGTTATCAGTCACCTTAACTTGCCGAGCAAGGCTAAACACTTGATAGCCACCACTGTCAGTGAGGGTTGGACCGGACCATCCCATAAAGTGTCCGACACCACCTGACCGAGATACGAGTTCTTCACCCGGCCTGAGGTGCAGATGATACGTGTTCGCTAACAGCATTGTGGCACCAGTTTCGGCAACACGGGCTATATCCACACCTTTTACTGATGCCAATGTCGCCACTGGCATAAAGAGCGGCGTCTGCACTTGTCCGTGCGGAGTGGTGAGAACACCCGCCCGAGAACCAGACGAATGAGCTACTTCAACGCGAAAACCAAAGCCATCACTCAAAAGATGCCAAGCGCCTCAAGGCTATATCTGACCACAAGTCCCGCCGCTACCACACTGACCATACTCATAAGCTTCACAAGAATATTCAGGCTTGGGCCACTTGTATCTTTAAATGGATCACCGACCGTGTCACCGACAATTGCTGCTTTATGGGCCTCAGTGCCCTTGCCGCCGTGTACACCACTTTCGATATGCTTCTTCGCATTGTCCCACGCTCCACCCGCATTTGCCATAAAGACAGCAACACAGAAGCCCGTGGTAAGAGCACCAACAAGCAGTCCCATGACACCACCGACACCAAGAAGCAAGCCGGTGACAACCGGTGCGGATAACGCAAGAAGAGAAGGCAACACCATCTCTCGTTGCGCTGCCTTCGTACTGATAGCAACTGGCGCCGCGTAATCTGGCTTTTCAGTACCCGCCATAATTCCAGGTTTTTCACGGAATTGCCGGCGAACCTCTTCAACCATGCCTTTGGCAGCACGCCCTACAGCTTTCATTGTGAGCGCACAAAACACAAAGGTACTCATTGCACCCAAAAACATGCCGACCAGCACCTTTGGATTCATAAGTGTCACGTCATAAAAACGCATGAAGTCGGCCATTCTCGCTGCCCGCACCTCAACAAGGTCATGGGCTGTCTGAAGTGGCTTGGTCTCAGGCATCTTCTGAATTACAGAACCGCTTGGGAGTTTTTCATAATCAGTAATAGCGTTTTTTAACTCCCGATCATCAACAAGAAGCCACGTCTGGTTCTCCGCAGGTGTTGCACCTGCCTTAACGAGCACGTCGTTTGAAACTTTGACCCACGACCCCGCCTGGGCGGTGCTATTCTCGGTCACCGTAACAGCTGATTCACCCCACCGTTCAAATCCGATCCGCACTTCTTCGACATAGGCAGCGAGTAACGCCAATGCAGTCAGGGCAGCTGAGCCAATTGCGAACCCTTTACCCGTTGCTGCTGTCGTATTCCCAAGTGCATCGAGAGCATCAGTCCGCTCACGAACAACCTCCGGCATTTCAGCCATTTGGGCATTCCCACCTGCATTATCAGCGATAGGGCCATACGCGTCAGTGGCAAGTGTTATGCCAAGCGTAGAAAGCATGCCAACAGCTGCAATCCCAACACCGTACAAACCAAGAGCAAACGCATTTGGATCTGCAAAACTGAAGCCATTGGCAAAACCAAAGGCTAAGAGCGTCGCAACACCCGTAATCATCACCGGCGCCCAAACGGAAAGCATTCCCTCAGCAACACCGCCAATAATTATCGTAGCAGGCCCAGTTAAAGCTTGATCGGCTAGTTCCTTGGTTGGTGCAAACTCATTACTCGTCGAATATTCTGTCCACTTCCCTATCAGCCAACCAGCAACCAAACCTACGATCACACTGACTGAAACACCGATATGCGACCACCCAAGCAATAAAAATGTGAGCACGACAGCCGCCCCAACAATGGCAAGTGTCGAAAGATTAATCCCACGAGCCAACGCTGCTAAAAGTGATCGCTGAGATGCATCTTCTTGAGTCTTGACCTGCCAGATCCCCCACACGGACAGGCCAATGCCTGCTGCAGCGATCAGGATTGGCAAAAAGAGGGCACGTAGTTGCATAAAGTAATCTATGTCTGACACACCAGAAAAAGCAGCAACGCCCAGTGCTGCAGTTGCGAGAATGCTACCGCAGTAGCTTTCGTATAGATCTGCACCCATCCCAGCGACGTCATCAACATTATCACCAACGTTATCCGCTATTGTTGCTGGATTACGGGCATCATCTTCGGGAATGTTTTGCTCAACTTTGCCAACAAGGTCAGCTCCAACATCTGCTGCTTTTGTGAAGATACCTCCACCAACACGGGCAAAGAGCGCCTGCGAGCTGGCACCCATGCCGAAACAAAGCATTGTGACGGTAATTTCTTCAAGCGACAACGGTGACGCGAATATAGGCACAAGCCAGTACAGGATAAAAAACCAAACAGCAATATCGAGTAAACCAAGCCCAACCACTGTAAGTCCCATCACTGCACCTGAACGAAACGCTACCTGGAGGCCATCATTCAGGCTCTTCTCCGCACCAGCCGCAGTTCGATTACTTGCAAGTGTCGCGGTCTTCATGCCAAACCAACCGGCCAGACCAGAAAACAGACCGCCCGAAAGAAACGCAAATGGAACCCAGGCGCTTTGAACGTTGATTCCAAAAGCCATGAAGAGAAGGAGGGCAAAGATAACTACAAAAAATCCGGCAACAACTTTGTACTGCTGCCTGAGATAAGCATCGGCACCCGTACGAACATATCCTGCAATCTCAATGTTCTTTTCAGAGCCTCCCGACTGACTTTCCATCCATTGATAAAATTGCCACGCTTGCCAAAGAGCATAACCAGAGCCGATGATCGCCACGATCCAAAACAGACCATAAAGACTAAAAAAACTTGCTGATGGAGGTACTCTACTTGCATCAGATGCCTGCACAAAAGAAGGAGCGAGCACCACCATCGCAGCGGCTGCGGAAATAAGTTTCACGGACATTCAACTCCGAAGAAGATAATAAGCCAGGGAAAGAGTCTTATACGATTACTCATCAAAGCCTCATTTACTAATGAGGACTTTAACCCCTGTGAAAAAAACATGTCAAACGGCCTCAGCAATTTTATTTGATTTTCTGAACAAAAGATCATCACAACCACCGACATAAAGCAGGCAGGCCGCTGACAACAATCACCCAGAACCACCCTCTTTGGGTCGACCATCAACGACCGATCGGCCTATTGAATGGTACAGAAACCCGTTGGAATGCATTTCTGCACTATCAAAGAGATTACGGCCGTCGAAGATCACATGACTTGCCATTGCTGCCTTGAGAGCCTCGAAGTCCGGTCGGCGGAAGTCTCCCCACTCTGTCACGATCGCCAGTGCATCTGCATTGGTACAGCATCCAGCGGGCTTGATGCGTACTCCACCGCACTGCCGTATATATCTTGAACATTCTGCATAGCTTCGGGGTCAAAAACTC
>JAUWWJ010000398.1 GCA_030616935.1 Planctomycetaceae bacterium | reverse complement strand
TGGGCATTAGAAAAGACGAGGGTGAATCCATACAAACAATCTACACGGAAAGTAGAAACGCCTGATGACAACGGTTGGTAGACTACCCTTTCCTGTTTTTCAGATACAGCAGATACATTTGGGCCTTGAATACAACCGGTAAATCCTCGACGCACACGACGAATATCATTATGAGTGAAAAATCAGACGGAAAAGCCTGGGGCGGTGTCTTCCGTGTACCAACAGACCAACGAGTTGAATCCTTCTCGGAAAGCATTTCTTTCGACCAACGGTTGGCTGATGATGACATTAACGGATCAATAGCCCACTCACAAATGCTTGCTGAGTGCGGGTTGCTCACGCAAGCTGAAGCAGACGCTATTCGAGAAGGTCTTGAGGACATCCGAAAAGACATCCATAACGGGACATTTCACTTTACTGCCAGTAAAGAAGATATCCACCTTCATATCGAATCTGCACTCACAGAAAAACTAGGGGATACAGGTCGTAAACTCCATACTGCCCGCAGTCGGAATGATCAGGTTGCCACAGATCTTCGTCTCTTTTGTAGACGTGCTATTGATCGAATCGATGCCGCCATCCTTGAGTTACAAAAAGCCTTCCTTGAGATGGGTGAACGAGAACGTGATCTCATCATACCCGCATACACACACCTTCGACGGGCACAACCTGTTCTTGCAGCACACCAGCTCTTGGTGTGGTGTGAAAAATTTGATCGTGACCGACAGCGGCTTGCTGATTGTCGACAGCGAACAAACATCATGCCGTTAGGTTCAGCAGCTCTTGCTGGTACAAGTCTGCCAATTGACAGATCAAAAACACAGGCCGCACTCGGGTTCGATGCAATCGCTCCAAATAGCCTTGATGCTGCGAGCGATCGAGACTTCGTCTGTGAATTGGCGTTCGTCCTCTCGCTGACCGCAGTGCATCTCTCGCAATGGGCGGAAGAGTGGATTATCTACAGTACCGATGAGTTCGGCTTTCTCAAGCTCCCGGAAGCATTCTGCACTGGCAGTTCCATCATGCCTCAAAAGATTAATCCGGATGTACTTGAACTGGTGCGTGGAAAGTCTGCACGAGCGATTAGTAACGTTCAGCAAATTCTTGTGTTACTCAAAGGACTTCCAACTGCTTACAACCGAGATCTGCAGGAGGACAAGGAGGCTGTCTTCGATTCAATTGATACACTTGAGATGATGCTTGGTGTCGCTGCTCCGCTTGTAGCTGACACACATTTCGATCGAAAACGGATCGGTGAATCAATTGAAAAAGGACATCTTGATGCAACGACCCTCATGGAAGCACTCATTGTTGAGGGTGTACCGCAGCGAACCGCGCACGAAACCGTTGGCAAACTTGTACGACTTGCCCTGACAAAAGGGTGCAGCCTGGCTGAACTTACTGATGATGCCTGTCGCGCAGAATATAACGGCTGGAAGGCCTCTCTAAGGCAGGCTTTGGGGTCCTCACGGGCAGTTGAACGGATAGTGAGTTTTGGCTCGACCGCTCCGGCTTGTGTTGCCGAACAACTTGCTGCGTGGCGGCAGAAATTGGAGACTGCCGCGAAGTAAGTTCGTAGGTAGGTGAAGGACGGCACGTGGCTAGACAAGGTTGGCTCACCTGGTGGTTATCTTTTTGGATTTTTGTGGTCCTTTCTGCGCCAGCTTTCACAGAAACAACTGAGGGCAAGAAGCGTTCTAACCCACTTGACCCCTTTCAATGGGCCGTTGTCGATTCCCTGAGATACCCGACACGGACAACCCCTCAAGAACTCCTTGAAGCCGCCATACGTGCAGCCTCTGTTGAGGCTCTTGATCCCACCACAAAGTTTCTCGAACAATTTGATGAAGCCTTGGCAAAAGAGCCCGATACAGACGAAACTCTTGCGCAACTTGGTGAGTATTTCCAGACTGCTGAACTGAGTCGTCTCGAAAGATTTCTCAAGCACGCTGCTCACCCCGAGCAGGCAGATGCAATAGCGTTTCTCATTGATGGCATGCTAAACGCTGCTCAGAGAAAAAGAACCGATACTTCGAGACTGAAACAAGCCGCAGTCAATTTGGGATCTGATGACATTTTCTTACGGCAACAAGCTGCTACGACGCTAATGGAGGGCGGAACATACGCACTTCCAATGCTCATTGATATTCTCAGGGAAACCATTCCTGCCATTGACGAAACACCTTTATCAACGGCCGATATACGGACGAGAAAGCTTGCTGAAACAATTATCGAACAGCTGGACGAGAGGGGCGTTCGGGCATTAGCCTCTTGGCTTGGCTCTGATGATTTCCAACGGTTCCCGGAAATCATTCATGCCCTAAGCATCCTCGTTGATTCCGGGTGCTTACCAGCAGGAGAGAAAACAAATCCTCATGCGGCCGCAAACTTAGATTTGGCAAGCGTTCTCTTTGCACCATCTTGTATTTCTGAATTCAGCAAAGCAACACGAGAGGCGGCGTTGCAACTCTTGGTCAAACTTGAACACCAAGGGTACACTGATTTTGGAGGCAAACCGTTTACTCATGACCTTGCCTGCCAGATGCTTACCGCAAAACTTGATCAACTCCTCACGCCAGCCGGGATTCCAGTTCCTGACAGCCTTACCGAGGGTGAAGCATCGATTACAAGCCCAAGACCTACGGTGGAGCAGTATCTCTGGGTCGCACAAACGAGCCGACCTGAAATTCGCTATCTACCGCCTGTTGCTTGTCGAAGTCTTCGTGCTGGACATATTGCACGAGATCTTTCT
>JAUWWJ010000475.1 GCA_030616935.1 Planctomycetaceae bacterium | reverse complement strand
GCTTCCTGCAAACCGCTTGGCAGAGCACGCAACAACTCGTGGTCAGCCCGAAACCGGTCAGCTGACAGATGGGAAAGCGACACATGCCAACTTCCATCCGGCAAAAATCGACAGTTTCCTTCTGTAGAAACTGTCGTACGAGCATGAACACCCCGCCACCTGGAAAGCTGTAGAAGACCGTTGTTCCAACTCAACCTGCCTTGCAGCTGCTCTAAGCGATATGGAAACCAAGCCGGCTCGATCGACACGGTGTTTGCGTGTGGAGTTGCATCAAGGATGACTTCTGTCTTTTTTTGTCCAACTGCATGTTTTACGGTTGCAATAAAATCTGCTTTTCCTCGCGGCGCAAGGTCGTCCCAGAATCGACCGACACTGGCAGGAAGCGCGTCTCGTAGCTCTTGATCCAACACAACCTCACGACCAGATAATTCCAGCGTAAGCACGCCTTGCTCTCCTGCACTTCGGTCGAGGTGGCCAGAACAATGAACGATTCCAGTATCATTTCGACCAGTTATTTCCGTAAGCGACCAATCTTCTTCGATCATCTGTACAGATCCTTGCACATTCGTCAGAGGATACGGAAAGCTGACATCCTTGAGAGTGCAGTCCCTAAGCCTGATGTCGAGTGAATTCGAGTGTCCTTTGGAAAACTTTGGAGACCGATCTTGGCGAAAGACAAAGTCAAACGTTCCATCAGCACGAAGACGTTCTAAGATTCCTGCTCCTCGAGCAGGCATTGCTGTCAACAATCGTTCATCGATTGGCATATCTCTGCCGCGAACCTCAACATGCCCTACCGTACCAGCATCTGTCAATTGAATCACGCCATTCACTTGAACAGGATTCCCACCAGCCTGACCCGTCAGGTGCATTGTGAGCTCTTTGTTCTCGAGGATCACAGTACCAACCGTTCTATCAAGCCGGTATGGAAATCGATAATGGGTCAAGGCAATATTGCGGCATCGCAGCGACACATTAGGTATTGTAAAACCATTCTTCCTATGAATTTCGGCGCGAACATCAACTTCACCCTCCGGGAGTATCTTTTGCCAATGACCTACCCATTCCGTCGGCAAAAATGGCTGCCATTGCCTGCCCACTATGAGCCGCTCCGCTTCAAGCAGGCATTCGAAATCAGATTGCTCTGACCATCCGTCAACTTTTGCAGAACCTTGAAAATGCGACCCACCTGACTGGGCAACGATGGATTGTATTTCGAATCCACTCTGATTAGCCGTAAATGTCGCTGAGATATCAGCTAACGGAAAAGGCAAACGCCGGTGCTCAAAACGTCCATTCATCACATGACCGCGTACCTTAAATATTGTTTCAGCAAGAGCGTCCATAGATCCAGCAGCAGACAACGAGAGTGAGAGTCGCATGCTTAGGCTATCGACTACCTCCTTCCACCACGTATCTTCAAAGAACTGCACTGGGCTTAGCGAGAAAAGTCGTGGCTGAAAATCAAACTCTTGGAGAACAGCCTCTAACTCAAATCGCTTTGCAGAAAGAGATACTGCCCCGAAAACCGTGAGCTGCTCAACAGTCTGCCCATTAAGGCTCAGATGCATCTTTGACCATATTTCCCCCCGGCTATCTGCTGTCCCGGGTTCTAGCTCAAGCCGTCCTTGTTGAAATGTCTCCTGAAAAGATGTCTCAACATCTTCATAAAGTATTGTGGCCGCTTCAACAGAAACTGGAATAGCAACATTTGCACCTGAATCCCCAAGTAGTTTTTGAATATTCCATGTGCCGTCTTCAAAATGGACTGCATGTAATGTTGGCCGAACCACTCTGATAGATTCAATCTCTGGCTGACCCATTGCAAGATTTGCTAACGTGGCATCACATGCGAGATGCACTTCATCGACTCGGAAAATCTGTTGCCAATTCTCAGGCATGGTCTTGTCGATTAGCGACAGCCCATGAATTACTATCCCTTTCCCTTCGTTGAGGCTTGCTTGCTGCACATCAACCTGCAGGCTGGGAAACCGTTCAGCAAGCACGTCTTCAACGCGTGTACAAATCTCATCATTAATACGGCTTGTCCCAACAGCTACTGCCGCCACAACTCCCGCAAATGTAAG
>JAUWWJ010000026.1 GCA_030616935.1 Planctomycetaceae bacterium | reverse complement strand
GGCATCCTTCCAATTTGGAGACGACCAAAGCCGTGGCCTCCTGTTGTGTCTCTAGAGGCAGAAGAGCCTCGCTTAGCGACAGGTGAGTCCATCGAGGACACCTCAACTGTGTCTCGCGTAATAGTTGCATCGCACGACGAAGAACTATCAATCGCTCAACAGAACAGTTCTGTCCTTATTGATCACACACCTCAGGCAGTACCGGCTAACGAGGAGGAACAGACTGATACGACTAACTCTATTTCTTCCGAAAAAGTTGACACAGCCTCTTCTGAAGAGTCGTAGAGAAAAGCATTCGCCGAAGACACCTTCGATCAGTGCGCGTCAACTAGAACTTAACGGAGGCTTCCATTCGTCTTGTAGAACTGCATTTTTTGGCACGACAATCACGCCATCTCGAATGGTAAACTGCTTACTTTCTGGAAGTTCTGTCAGTCCACAATCATTGATAACTTTGGCACGACTTCCAATTCGCACGTTTTTATCGATGATTGCCTTCTCAATAACAGTTCCGTCACCAATACCCAGAGGCGGAACATTTTTAGACAAGTCAACTTCCAGATGTTCTGGTGTTTCGTAGTAGTCATTTCCTAGAACGACTGAGTTACGGATAACTACATCTTTTCCGATTTGGCACCGCAAGCCTATGACACTGTTTTCAATTACGGTGCCCGCACCAATCGTACAGCCGTCTGAAATGAGGCTCCCTTGCACACGAGCGCCGTCCACTCGCGAAGGCGGCAAAAATCGAGCTCGTGAATAGATAGGAGCATGTGGTGCAGCCAATTCAAATGGTGGTTTTGATGATGCGAGGTCGATGTTGCATTGATAGTACGAGCGGATCGTTCCAATATCTTCCCAATACCCGTCAAAAGGGTGGAGCTGAACATGCTTTGCTCGAATCGCGGCCGGGAAAACCTCCTTGCCAAAGTCTTGGTAATCGGTTTTGAGCAACAGATCCAATAAACAATCGCGGTCAAAGAGATATATTCCCATGCTTGCCATGAGACTACGACCCACTGCTTCAATGCCTGACTGTTCGATCCATGCCGGATCAGTCCGAACCAAATCGAGCTCAGCCGTAGTTTTAGGTTTCTCTAGAAAGCCTTCCACTCGACCTGTTGAATCAAATCGCATAATTCCAAATGATGATGAAACGTCATCGGCGACAGGAATTCCAGCAATTGTTACGTCCGCGTTATTCGCCTCATGTGTTGCTAAAAGATCGGCATAATTCATCCGATACAATTGGTCACCAGAAAGTACTAATACCTGTTTAATATCAGAATCCTGAAGCAACTTGATGTGCTGCCGAACTGCGTCGGCCGTCCCTTGATACCACGCCATTGCTTCATTGGTTTGCTGTGCGGCCAATATTTCGACATACCCACCACTGAAGGCGTCGAATCTGTATGTACGACGGATATGCCTGTGCAGACTCACTGAATTAAATTGAGTCATCACATAAATTCGTTGCACCCCACTATTAATACAGTTCGATAGTGGCACATCGATGATGCGATACTTTCCAGCAAGTGGAACCGCTGGCTTTGAACGATCTCGTGTCAGAGGGTAAAGCCGCGTCCCACGGCCTCCGCCAAGCACCAAAGCCAATACATTACTCACACTCATCCAATGATTCTCCACGTTGAAGGTGCATCAACAAAATTACAGAGTGGATATGCGGCACCACAAATCCCCTCTTGTACATGCTACGTTGCTCCGGCCTCAGGACCAAGTAAACCTCATTGAAAACTGACAAACAGTCTCATGGAACCGGCCATTCCGTACCAATTTTTCCGAACACCACACCTGTATCATTTATCTTCTTGATGTACACATGTCGTTCAGGTCAATTTTTGATAACGAAGTTCACCATCCGACCTGGTACAGCAACCACTTTCACTATTGTTTTTCCAGCAAGCAAGGCTGCGATTTTTGGCTCTGCTACTGCGGCAGCCTCTAATCCAACGGCATCTGTACCTGCAGGCACAGTGATACGCGCACGAAGCTTTCCTTGAACCTGTACTGGGATTTCTAGGGTGGCGTCTTGGAGCCAACATGCCTCTACAAGAGGCCAGGCAGCCAGCGAGACCGGGCTAGTATTTCCCAATACGGCCCAGAGTTCTTCTGCGAGATGAGGTGCAAAAGGTGAAAGTACAGAAACAAAAAGAGAGAGCATCTCCCGTGGTCGCTCTTGTAGTGGTGTGGCAAAGTTTACAAATTCCATCATCTTTGCTATCGCGGTATTGAACGAGAGTGAATTAATATCCGACGTAACTTTGTCAAGCATGCGATGCATCGCTCTCATCTGTTCATCCGTTGGCTCTTTTTCAGTTACTTGTGGCGCAAGCTGTATATCCTCGGCCCCCTCGTCCACCACGAGCCGCCAGCACCGATCAAGAAAGCCTCGAACTCCTCCAACACCGGATGTGCTCCATGGCTTCGTCGCCTCAAGAGGTCCCATAAACATCTCGTACAGTCGCAGTGCATCAGCACCAAACTCACAGACAATTTTGTCTGGGTTAACGACGTTCCCACGACTCTTCGACATCTTATATGCTCGGCTCTCCACACGAACGTGCGGCGCATCCCGAAGCACAAAGTGCTCGCCTTGCTTTTCTACATTTTCAGCTGAGACTTTCATCGGTGTGTCTGAACTACTCTGCTGACCGGCTGATACCCAACCACCTGAACTACCTCGATACCCAGTAAACTCCACTTCCCCGAGTATCATTCCTTGATTCACTAGCCGAGCAAAGGGTTCAACTGTAGATACGTAACCACGGTCATAAAGCACTTTATGCCAGAAGCGGCTGTAGAGCAGATGCAGAACAGCGTGCTCAGCTCCACCTACATACAAATCAATGGGCATCCAGGCCTTCTCAATCTCCGGATCGATGAACTGCTCGTGATTCGTCGGATCGAGAAACCTCAGGTAATACCAGCACGAGCCGGCCCATTGAGGCATTGTATTTGTCTCTCGACGGTACCTTTTACCATCTCGTTCAACGTACAGCCAAGCATCATTGGCTCGAGATAGTGGCGGATCGGGTGTCTTTCCTGGCCGGAAGTCATCGAGCTCCGGAAGCGGTACAGGCAACTCGTGTGAATCAAGCGGCCGAACGACACCTGTTGGCTGACCTGACTCATCAAGCTCATGCAAGATAGGAAATGGCTCACCCCAGAACCGCTGACGGCTAAAGAGCCAATCGCGTAATTTGTAATTTGTGGCGGGCCTTCCAAGACCTCCGTCGAGTAAATCTGCAGCAACTTTTTCAATAAAAGCTTCGCTCTGCATACCTGTATACAGTCCCGAATCGACTGATATTCCGTACCCAGTAAACAGTTCGTCGCTCCCAGCGTTGCCACCTAATGGCTCAACAACTGAAACGATTTTCAAATTGAATATCTGAGCAAATTCAAAATCCCTGCTATCGTGAGCAGGCACTGACATAATTGCTCCTGTGCCGTACGAAGCGAGTACGTAATCAGCCACCCAGATTGGTACCGATTCACCCGTCAATGGGTGAATGCAATACGAACCGGTGAAAACACCAGTTTTTTCTTGAGCTAAGTCGGTTCGATCGAGATCACTCTTACGACATGCAGCCTCACAATACTTATGAACGACATCTGCTTCAGCAGGAATTGTTATTTGATTTCGAAGTGGATGCTCTGGCGCAATTACCATGCAACTTACTCCAAACAAAGTATCTGGTCTTGTTGTGTAAATTCGAAGACAGTCCGTTGGTGCTTTCAACGGGTATCCGTTATTTTCACGACAACTCTTCCAGGCAAGAAAAGCCTCTTTTGAATCTTTTGCTGACAAGCCCTGTGGTGGGAGATAAAAATCTACTTCTGCACCCGTGCTACGGCCAATCCAGTCTTTTTGAAGTTTTTTAATACTCTCTGGCCAATCAAGACCTTCTAACTCTGTTCCAAGTCGATCAGCATATGCTGTAATCCGCAACATCCATTGTCGCAGTGGCAATCGAACAACTGGATGCCCGCCACGCTCACTGAGTCCTCCTATAACTTCTTCATTAGCAAATACAGTCCCAAGTTCCGGACACCAGTTAACAGGCGCTTCCGACTGGTACGCAAGACGGTGATCATCGCGGTATGCATTGACTGCTCCCTCACCTGACTCCTGAATATTCTTAGGAATCGGAAGTTCTGATATTGGTCGGCCCTGTTGTCGATCCGCATCAAACCATGTGTCGTACAGAAGTAGGAAAATCCATTGAGTCCAACGAACAAACTCGGGGTCTGTCGTGGAGGTCTCACGCTCCCAGTCATAGCTAAACCCAAGCATTTTCAACTGCCGCTTGAACGTAGCAATATTTCGCTCCGTACTCTCTCGTGGCGGAGTACCGGTACGTATCGCATGTTCTTCAGCCGGCAACCCAAAGGCATCGAAACCCATTGGATGAATAACGCTCGATCCCCGCATTCGCTCAAAACGGCTGACAATATCCGTCGCGGTGTAACCCTCTGGATGACCGACGTGCAATCCATCACCGCTTGGATACGGAAACATATCGAGAATATATGCCTTTTTGCCGGTCGGAAGGCGGGGTGAGCGAAAAGTTTTCTGCTCAGACCACCAGGCTTGCCATTTCGGCTCTATGACAGACGGGTCGTATTTTGGCATTTGTCAGTCAACGCTATCGGGTTAAGGGATGTATGATGATGGAACGCTACAATTTGATGAGTCTAATAGACCGAAAAGTTCCGACAACGCTTCGGCAAGAGCCGCGGGTACGGCGACAAAACCTACAATCTTCCAGAATTCGTGAACTCAAGGAGGCCAGACTTTTGAATCGAGAGACACCTGCTGATGAACCTGGGAAACACTTCCATATTCCTACGGGTGAAATCCGTGCAATGCTCCACCATCAGCTTCTAAAAAGCCTGCGCGACGCTGGCCGGCGGCTCAAAATGGCAGACTCGCTTGGCACACGACTCAACGGCCGCCAACTTCTTACTCGTATTCTTGCCGCGAGACTTGTTCTTGAAAAAACCCTCGATCCTTCAGAGAAGCGGGTCGGTATTCTGCTTCCTCCAACAGCTGGCGCTGCCATCGTAAACGCTGCACTTGCACTTATGGGCCGAGTTGCCGTGAATCTAAACTACACATCTTCCCAATCAATACTTGAAACGTGTATTGAACGCGCTGGGATCCGACACGTGATTTCCAGTCCAACATTTTTATCTCGGATCGAATTGGATCTCGGGGATTTTCTTCTTGATGCTGCTGATCTACGGAAACAACTTACGACCCTGCAGAAGCTTCAGGCCTGGTCAGAAGCAACCCTTATGCCGCTCTCAATGCTAGAGCGTCACCTTGGTCTAAAAAACATTCAGCCTGATGATGTCCTGACTATTATCTTCACTTCGGGCTCAACAGGTGACCCAAAAGGTGTTGTTCTCAGCATTGAAAATGTTGGGAGTAATGTTCGAGCGATTTCTGACCTACTTCACCTTTCCCCAGCTGACACCGCACTTGGTGTACTACCTTTCTTCCATTCATACGGTTACACGACTGCCTTATGGGTACCACTCACTCTTGAGCCTGCGGTTGTCTATCACACAAACCCCCTTGATGCGAGAGTTGTTGGCACACTTGCACGGGACTATAACGCGACAGTGTTAATGGCGACACCTACTTTTCTAAGAACTTATATTCGCCGTACTGAATCGGACGACCTTTCGACGCTTGAAGTTGTTTTCGGTGCTGCAGAAAAACTGACAACTGATGTCACCGACGCTTTCGAAGAGAAATTTGGTGTCCGGCCGCGTGAAGCGTATGGTGCAACGGAACTTTCTCCCTTGGTATCAGTAAACGTCCCTCCATCTCGCCATGTTCCCGGCAGAGCGGTCGACGCCCGTGAAGGAACGGTCGGAAAACCAATACCTGGCTGTACGGCAAAGATTACTGACAGAGAGGGTCTTCAAGAACTACCTGTCGGTGAAGAGGGACTTTTGTGGATCTGTGGACCTAATGTCATGCAAGGCTACCTCGATCGCGACGACCTTACCGAGCAGGTCATTTGTGAAGGTTGGTATCGTACCGGTGACATTGCAAAACTGGACACCGATGGATTTATCACAATAACCGGTAGACAAAGCCGATTTTCGAAGATCGGTGGCGAAATGGTTCCTCATATGTTGATTGAAGAAGCTGTAAATACAATCTTAGGAGCAACCGACGGCGAGCTTCTGGCCGTGGTCACTGCAGTGCCGCATGTAACAAAAGGTGAGCGGCTTGTTGTCTTAACTACAAAAACTGCAGCGGACACACAAAATATCTGTCGTGAACTTGCTCAGTCAGGACTTCCGAATCTCTGGATTCCATCATCGGACAGCTTTGCCGAAATAGAAGAAGTACCTGTTCTCGGTTCAGGCAAACTTGACCTGCGAAAAATAAATGACATTGCAAAAGGATATTTTTGTGACAACTCAGACACCGAATAGTGAACGCTGCCACAACCGTCCTCAGCACATGCAATTCAGAGTGATTCTTGGAAGAGCTGATGATCTCAAAGCCGATGTACTCTTTCAGGTGAGTGTACCGACTAAGGCAGAGACAGATTCTCCTCTAGAACTTGAAGGTTATTTAATTGGTCCAAGATCAACACGTGCAAGCACACTACCTGTTCGCCAAAATATCCGAATTCACTCGCAACAGGTTGTTGATGAGGGCACTGAAATTCTTGGACATTCTATTCTGACAGAGCCCGCATTCTGGACACCAAATGTGCCAATGCTCTACCTCGTAAAATGTAGGATTACTTCTTGTGGCAAAGAAGTAGCTTTACTCAGCCAGACTACTGGCCTTCGTCGTCTCGGTATTCGCAACCACTCTCTTTGGCTTGATGGTCATCGATTTGTACTACGCGGCGTAACGTGCGGTAACAGAAATAACACATCAGCAGAACAACAGCCAGAAGGTCATAGAACTGCAGACGTTCTTGACTTGCCTGCAGAGATTTTTTCTAAAACCGACTCGCTGAAACTCGCGATGGATGAAAACTTGAAAACTGCTGATCAAATTGGGCAACCACTAATTATTCGCTTACATCCTAAAAGTCAGCCGTCCGCCATTCCATCTGTAATTTGCCGACTCACAAGCCATCCTTCCGTGTTTTTAACAGTCATTCCAAATACTCTGCTGCCAGAAGTACCAAAATTTTCCGCTTACAAAGGCACGATGCTCTTTGCGACAGAAATGTCTGCTCAAAATGCACCTCTGGAATTGCCGAACGGTATCGACCTTGCCATTGTTCGGCTCGCTCAAACAGTACCCGATTCCTCGTGGAAGACTCCCCCACCTTATCCCGTCATAGCATGGCAAACAGGAGTGCCCTCACAGCGGCAGGAATGCGATCGCCTTCAGGCTTTGCTCGCCAACTGGAGAACAGCTCCCAAAAGCCCGCCCTCATCATGGGATTGGGCTGGATATCTTGTTGGCGACGCAACGATTCATCACAAGGCTTAAAAAGTGCATCAAATGCAAAAGGAAAATTACTTTGATGAATTACGTTTTATTCGTCAAATTCGATACCAAAAACTTGGAGCCAATGGGCAGCAGAAGCTTTCACAGGCGCACGTCGGAATTGTTGGATGTGGTGCACTCGGAAGCGCAACGGCAGTAGCACTTACAAGAGCTGGCGTCGGCAAACTTACAATCATTGATAGGGACGTACCGGAGTGGAGTAATTTGCCGAGACAACTTCTTTATACAGAGAAAGACGTTCATGATGGATTACCGAAGGCAATTATTGCAAAAAAAAGACTTAAGGAAATTGACAGCAGCTTACACGTAATCTCTCACGTGGCTGATCTAACTGCTCATAATATTTCTGATCTGCTTTCAGCAGTTGATATTATTGTTGACGGTACAGATAACTTCGAGACTCGGTTCCTTATGAACGACTTTGCCTGCCACCAGGATATTCCTTGGATCTACGGTGGTGTCATTGGTGCAGAGGGAAGAGTCATGACCGTTATCCCTGGCGAAACTGCATGCTTGCGATGCCTCATGCCCGACCTTCCAACTCCTGGTAGCCTGCCAACATGTGACACAGCTGGAGTGCTTGGAGCAGCTGTCATGGTCGTTGCCGGAATCCAAACAGCAGAAACGATCAAGGTCATCACCGACCCTGCCGGAGATACTGAGAGTACGTTATTTGTATTCGATCTTTGGGATTCTACTTGGAAGACAATTGATCTTCGATCACTTTCAGAAACTGGTTGTTCGAGTTGCCGAGGGAATGACCATAGCTGGCTTGACGCGTCTCGGCACCAGACTGCGATTCTCTGTGGACAAGATGCAGTACAATTTCACCATCCTGGAAAAACACCAGACCTCTGCAATATTGCGAAGAACCTCAGCTGCTTCGGAAACGTGACAAAAAACAAATGGCTCGTACGAACTGAAGTGGAGCCGGGAATCGTCGTATCTGTTTTTGCTGATGGTCGACTTATTGTTACTGGGACACGCGATCCTTCTCAGGCCCGCGCCATTGTTTCAAAATGCATTGGTATGTAATCCGTGCTCTAGGCCAAAGTTGCTGCTGCCATTATTTTCTTTTCGTCAGCATCATCTCGTGAAAATTCGGCAGTGACTCTCCCTTCAGCCATAACAATAATGCGATCTGCAAGCGTCAGTAATTCTGGTAATTCACTTGAAGTTAAGATGACTGCCAAACCATTCTGACACAGAGTCTCAATGAGTTCGTATAACTCAGCTGTTGCACCGACATCTATGCCACGCGTGGGGTCATCTAACAAGAGCACACGAGGCTTTGTAAGCAACCAACGGCTAATAATACATTTCTGCTGATTTCCGCCCGAGAGTTCCGATATGTTCGCCGTTAATGAGGGTGTCTTGATGCCAATCTGATGAATCGGATCGGCAACAATGTCCTCTTCTATCTGCTTACTCAGAAGTCCATTCCGTATCGCATGAAACAAGCTACAGATGCTTATATTTTCTGTCACATTTAGATTTGCAAAAATCCCAAGCCGCTTTCGGTCTTCTGGCACCATTACCAAACCGGCCTTACAAGCATCTGACGGGTGAGTAAAACTGACCGCCTCTCCTTCGAGCAAAATTCTTCCCTGCCACTGACTAGGAGATGCTCCAAAAATAGCTTCCATGACTTCGGTCCTGCCAACCCCCATGAGGCCTGCAATACCAAGAACCTCACCGGCGTGAACACGAAACGATACATTATGCAATTGCCCACTCTGCCTTGAATCCTGTGAGGCTACGCACAGATTTTCAACTTCGAGCAAGCACGTGCCAATTGCTTGCTGACCACGAAAACTGTGTTCTGTGATCTCGCGACCAACCATCCAACCCGTCACTTCAGAGGCTGTTGTTCCTTCTTTATCAACCGTACAAACATGACAACCATCTCGCAGAATTGTGATCCGATCAGCCAAACGAAACACTTCGTCCATTTTGTGTGAGATATAAAGGATTGTGCAGCCCTGCTGACGCAGTGTGCTGATGGTTCGTTCCAGACGCTCCGCTTCTGCATCTGTTAGTGCACTTGTTGGTTCATCCATGACAATAATTGATGCATGAAGGGAAAGCGCTTTTGCAATTTCAACAAGTTGCTGATCACCAACTCGCAAGCCACCAGTCATTTCACCTGGAGAAATGGACGCCTCAAGCAAACCTAATAGCTCTCCTGTTTTCCTCTTTGCAAGAGCATCGTTTAACAAGCCGAACCGCGTTCTTGGCTCCCGCCCAAGAAAAACATTGGCTGCAACCGTTAGCTCTTCTACCAGTTCTAGTTCCTGATGAATGATTGCAACACCAGCATTTTCAGCATCACGAGTGCTGTGAAATTGCACGGTTTGGCCAGCTATCTCAAGCTCACCAGTATCCGGCTGATGGACTCCTGACAAAATTTTCATCAACGTGCTTTTACCGGCTCCGTTTTCACCACAAATAGCGTGCACCTCACCACGCCGCACCTGCAGAGTTACGCCATCAAGTGCGACGACTCCAGGAAATTGTTTGGTAATTCCCTTCATCACAACAGCAAATTCTGTCAGTTTGTTCATCGCGAAACGCTAACCTGCACTCTTTTACCATGACTTCGACTCTCCCAGATCCGTAAGGCTACTAACGCAATGAAAGCAGTAAAACTAGTCGCCAATCCGCTGGCTGCACCAGTCGTCATAGAAGCAAGACTTCCGGCAAGCAAGGCGAGAACAGGGATCGTACAGAGACCCAAAGATCCAGGTAGAAAACGACGATCATGCCGCAGGCCGTTTACACCCTGAGCAAATGTGACCGCAAGAACGACTACTACGCCAACAATTAATCCCTCATAGACATCAGCACCTGTTTTGATAATTTTTGAGACTGCAT
>JAUWWJ010000182.1 GCA_030616935.1 Planctomycetaceae bacterium | reverse complement strand
CTGCGTCATACTTCTGTATTTTAACGTTTTGGACTTCCGTGTTGTTTTCGTTTTTCTCCTCAATAGAAACAAAGTCTCGCATCAGCCGATCCCCGGCCGTTACTGTCATGTCAAAAAGAGCGGAGAGACCATTACCCTTTGATGCTGAAACAAGAAACAAGCCATGTTTTTTGTTTACTAACTCCTGAAGTAACTCAAGCATTTCTGTTGGCATACCCAGATCATCTGCAGTCTTAAATTTCTTTGGTGGTTGTGCCAAATCAACAGCGAACTGCTCATGCCCTTTGATAACTTTCGCGCTGAGGCGACAGGTTCTTTTCTTCCCATCCACCGTGACATCAAATTCACCAACCTGTGGACGACCTCGCTTCTTTGGAGAAAGGCCAGCAAGCCTCATAAGTGTGACCAGCACCTTTTCACCAGTTACAGCATCCAGCGGAGGTGCATCAACCCAGACTTCAGGATCTTTTTTACTGAGTTTCCTACCGGTTAGGAAATGTTCTCGAATACGAGTTGGCGCCTTTGTACCGTCAATGTCATAGCGAATGTGAAGACCTCCCTGTGCCAGATCAAGCAACACAACAGGAGCACGCGCGGCAAATGCTTCAGCCAATACTCGAATCAAGTCAGCAAACTCTGAATTTTCAGAGAGTTTTTCAACAAGAAGCGTATTCTCTTCTGGCACTTCGCGGCAGGTAGCAATGAGCACGACGTCTGGTGGTGCTGCTTCGACCTCTCCAGTATCGTTGAGCGCTCGTGACCGAGCGACGACATAAAGAACGACGGGTACCAGCCAGACTGCAGAAAGGCCGCCTAGTGCACCCCACACCCCACCACTTTCAAGAAACGCATACTCGGTCCAATTCAGCCCAACAGACACAGCGAGCGATACTGCTCCAAGCGCATAGGGCACGACAACTATGCGTGTCCATTTTTTACTTCCAATTCCATATCGACGGCTATCTTTTTTCACCCAGATGCTCGTAAGGCTGAAAAGTATCGTCAGCACAGCCAGAATTCCGCCACCAATTGCGACGGTGGTTGTGTCTAGCTTTTTTTCAGCATCCGCAGGAGGCTTTCCATCAGCAGGGGCTTCTTCACCTTTATCAACTTTTTCTGCACCTTCAGCGGGTTGCTTAGGAGGCTGAGCAATTGCAGGTACGGACAATAACGTGGAGGAAAAGGAGCAGAGAAAAAAAAACATTAACCAATCAGCTAATGCATGCTTCAGCATGAATTTCTCTCTATTCATAACAACTAACCAGCCTTTCAGGATTCATTGAAACAGGTTTGAACTAATCTGAATGATTAACCAATCCCTTTGAGTGCCATTTGTAATGCTTCACGATTTGGAGCGATATCAAGCGCTGCTTGCCGGTCGATAAGCCCTTGGTCAATAAGATTTTTAAGACTCATTGTGAAATCTTGCATACCATCTCTCACCGATTTACGAATATGGTCCGCAAGCATATGCTCCTGTTCTTCCAAAATATATTTCCGAACAAGAACATCAAAAAACATTAATTCGACGGTGGGCACCCGTGAGACACCTTCTTTAATGGATTTAAGAAGTTTCTGTGCAACTATCCCTTTCATATTGAAGGCCATGGCACTTCGGATAGCCGCATGCTCTTCCTGAGGAAAGAGGTCAAGGATTCGAGTAATGGTACTTGGGGCATTCGAAGCATGGATGGTGCCGTAAACAAGATGACCCGTTTCAGCAGCATGGATTGCAGTCTTAAATGTTTCAGTATCTCGCAACTCACCAACAAGAATAATATCTGGATCCTCGCGGACCGCATGCTTCATGCCAATTTCAAAATTCTTGACGTCCGTACCAACTTCCCGCTGGTTAATAAGACATTTGTCTTCAGTAAATACAAATTCAACAGGATCTTCGAGCGTAAGAATATGTTTTCGATAGTTCCTATTGACGTAATTCAGCATCGAACCAATCGTGGTGCTTTTTCCAGATCCGGTTACACCAGCAAGTAACACCATCCCTTGATCAAGAGTACACAGTCGCTCAATCGAACTTGGGAGATACAAACCCTCGAAATCTGGGATCGTATTATTAACTTTCCGTGCAACCATACCGAGCGACCCCTGCTGGTAAAGTAAATTCACTCGAAACCGCCACCTTGTATCACCAACAAGTGCTGTATAAGCAAAGTCCGCACCTCCTTCATCGTCGAGTATCCTGAGTTGGCGATCATCAAGCATTGGAAGGCAAAGTTCCTTCATCTTCTCTTGACCAATTGGTGGCGCTTTCAGTGGTTGAAGTGAACCTTTCACCCGCATGTATGGGGGCTGATCAACTTTCAAATGAAGGTCCGAACCATCGAGTTTCACAAGGGCTTCAAAGTATTTATCTACTTCAAGCTTGTTATTTTTTTTTGACACACGAGCCACTGGCGCAGACTCCTCTGGAACAAGGGTTGATTGTGGTTCTGACTTGGCTTCAAGTGTCATTCTTGCCCCTCCTGTTGGATGGCCTCTTCGACTAGCGGAGGCTTTTCAAAGTACCTCACAATAAACCACTGTGGCCTTTCGACCAAATAGTGGCCGATTCTGACGGGTTGCTGGACTTTTATGCATGTCTCCTTGCCGGACGCACCGGAATCCCACGACTTGCAAGCAGGTTTTTGACATCACTAATCGTGCAGGTTCCAAAATGAAAGATTCCAGCAGCAAGAACAGCATCTGCTGCTCCGTACTCAATTGCATCGGCCAGATGCTCTGGCTTGCCTGCACCACCACTGGCCACAACAGGAATTCCAACAGCTCGACTCACTGCAGCGGTCATCTCGAGGTCATACCCATCGCGTGTCCCATCTCGATCCATACACGTGAGAACAATTTCACCTGCGCCCAATTGCTCGACTCGGCGCGCCCAATCAACTGCCTCAATTCCCGTTGGTACACGACCTCCGTTTACAAAAACCTCCCACACCTCTTTTCCGTCTTTGACAACCCGCTTTGGGTCGATATTGACGACGGTGGCACAGCTTCCAAGACGATTTGCGACTTCCGTCACCAACTCAGGTGTCTTTACCGCCGATGAGTTGATACTCACCTTTTCCGCACCGGCATGAATGAGCTCAACAGCATCGTCCAATGTTCGGATACCACCGCCCACGGTGAATGGCATAAAAACGGTTTCAGCTACTCGCCGAACCATATCGAGCATGATTGCCCGGCCTTCATGGCTGGCCGTAATATCAAGAAAGACTAATTCGTCAGCACCTTCAGCTTCATACCGAGCGGCCACAGCCACAGGATCACCGGCATCAACAAGCTCAAGAAACTTCGTTCCTTTTACAACACGTCCCTTTTCAACATCAAGACATGGAATAATACGTTTCGCCAGCATATCAACGTGCCTGCAATTCAAGATGACTCATGGATTCGCCCAGACTCTGGACTCGACGCCGTTGCGTACCGCTTACGAGGAATTCGTCCAGCAAGAAATGCATATCGGCCAGCTGCACAGGCAGATCGCATAGCAAGAGCCATTGTGAGTGGATCGGTGGCATGTGCAATTGCCGTATTCAAAAGAACACCATCAACACCAAGTTCCATCGCAACCGCAACGTCACTCGCTGTACCAACACCCGCATCGACAATCACGGGATACTCAGGATCACCATCTTTCAGATACTCAAGACAGATACGCAAACTATTTGCATTTAGAATTCCTTGCCCTGATCCAATGGGACTTCCTGCTGGCATAACACTTGCTGCCCCAAGATCCTTGAGTTTCTTGGCAACTATTGGATCATCGCTGCTGTACACAAGCACCGTAAATCCATCGTCTACGAGACGCTGGGTCGCTTCAATTGTACCGACAGGATCTGGTAAAAGTGTTTTCTGATCACCGAGGACCTCAAGCTTGACCCACTCACTTCCTTTGTTTCCGAGGTCGCGAAGAAGCTCACGGCCCAGCCGTGCAACACGCACTGCATCCTCTGCCGAAAAGCAACCTGCTGTATTTGGCAGTAGCGTATAGCGAGCAAGATCAAGATGATCAAGAATATTCTCTCCGGCAGTATTCAGAAGACGCTCACGACGCACTGCCACAGTGACACAGTCCGTTCCGCTTGCATCAAGACATTCTGCCATTTCTGCATAGCTGGCATACTTACCTGTTCCCACGACGAGGCGACTTGCAAGCTCAAAGCTCCCTACTTTGAGTGCTGGCTGTGATTGCTCTACGCGTGTGTTATCAACTATTGTTTCTGCCATACCGTTTTGCGTCTCCTCTCGTACTTCCTTCAACCGCCTCCAACAAGCGTTACAACTTCTATCTGGTCATGTTCCCGAAGAAGCCGATCAGGAAGAAGTGCTCGTGGAATGACTTCTTTGTTTACCTCAACAGCAACAGGGCGTCTTTCGAATCCTAGGTCGAGGAGAAGATCATGCGCAGTGTGACCGTTAGAAACCTGTGTCTCTTGCCCATTTACAAAAATAATCATTGAACGTTCCGTCTGGGTTTCGTTATGACTCATTATTGACTTTCACCTCCACGAGGTTGGGCGACGTCAAGAAGAACCAGTGGTACCGCAACCCCACCTACTGCTCCACGTTGACTGCTAAATGGAATGCCGTACGCCGCCGTTGTCCCAGAAGCACCATCGGTAACGTAGAGCACAGCGGGCGCCATTGGCGTTCGGCCACGCCGCATTTCAACCTGTCCTGCGACAAGTAAAAACTTTGGGTTTTTCACTTGTCCCGGCTGGAATCCCAGATCATTCAGCACATTGTGCCGAAAGGTCGCGCCGAAGGTGGAGGTCATCGGGTTGATCACTCCACCCGAAATGTCACCCGTTAGAAAGTCGAGTATAAAAAAGCCTTCAGTTCCACCGG
>JAUWWJ010000069.1 GCA_030616935.1 Planctomycetaceae bacterium | reverse complement strand
TGAAATATTCTTGAGGCCAACGGTTCACACCTGCCGGAAGCCGCCGACGTTCTGCTCGCGAGGATACGTGTTTCGTGAAAAGGCCGCAAAGGGTGGCAGTATGGCAGGCATTTTTGTGGTAACGTCGGGCGCTAATGGGCTCTGAAAAACTATGGTAGAAATCTTCGAACGCATACAAGATGGTGAACAGCGGACTGGTGCACGGCAACCGGTCCCTTCACATGCTGCCACAGATATCGCGAGAAAGGTTCTTCATACCGGATTTGAGGACAGTGCTCCTCTCGCAACAAAGCCATGTCTTGGCATCGTACTTGGTACAGGCATGGGGTCGTTGGTCGATCATCTTGAAGACAAAAGAACTGTCGACTTTTCTGAACTTGGATGGCTTCCATCAGCAACGGCCATAGGTCATGCTGGCCGACTGGTTTGGGGCCATGTTGAGAACCAGTCAGTGGTGATGCTGCAGGGTAGGGTGCATGCATATGAGGGGCAGCCTGTTGAAATGCTCTATCGGGGCATTGAACTTTTTGCGGCGATAGGGATTGAGCAAGTACTTCTCACCAATGCATCTGGAGGATTGACGTCAGATCTCGTGGTTGGTGAGATTGTTGTTCTGAACGACCATATTGATTTTGTCCGGAATACGTTGTCTGCAGAGTATCTGAAAACAAACGGTTCTCATGTGTATGATGAATTGCTGTCAACTAAGGCCACCCGTGCCGCACAGGTGGCTGGTCATTCCTGTCGGCGCGGTGTTTATGCCTATTGTCTTGGTCCCAACTATGAAACCCGAGCAGAATACCGGATGCTGAAGATGCTTGGTGCCGATGTTGTCGGGATGTCAACGGTGCCAGAAGTCATCGTCGCCAGAAGTTTTGGAATGCATGTTGTGGCAGCATCAGTCGTAACGAATCTCGCAGACTCAATTGACTGTGAGGATAGGCAGCCCATAGATGGTGAGGATGTATGCCAGACGGCCGCTTCTGCCACGAATGGAGTATGGACAATTGTTCGTGAACTTCTGGGTGAAATATGAGGGCCGGCGCTATGTTGCTGCTTACAAACGACGACGGAATTCATGCGGATGGGCTGCATGCTTTGGAAAAAGCGGCTCACCAATGGCAGTCAGATGTAATTACCGTCGCCCCACTCGATCCCCATTCGGGCTGTGGTCACCGGGTTACAGTAGACCGGCCACTGGTGCTCCAGCAGGTGGAGGAAAACCGATACTACGTGAATGGAACCCCCGCAGACTGTGTGCGACTGGCTTTTGCCACACTCAAGTTGGATCAGCCGGGTTGGGTTCTTTCAGGAATTAATGCTGGCGGAAATCTTGGTGTTGATATTCACCATTCAGGCACAGTTGCTGCTGCACGAGAGGCTACACTTCATGGTTGGCCGGCAATAGCGTTGTCGCAGTATCACCGACGAGGGAAGCCTATCGACTGGGACATTGCATCGTCGTGGGCAGGGGCTGTTTTTTCAGCCATTAATGATTTTCCACCACTGGGGCCGGGCCAGTTTTTGAACGTCAACTTTCCTCATCTAGACAATCCTCAGGCAGATCATCCCCCACCGATTGTTTCCTGTGATGTTGACCCTTCTCCATTGCCTTTGCAGTTTATTGCTCATGACGATGGGTGGATGTATCAAGGGAAGTACCAGGATCGACCACGGCAGGCAGCGAAAGATGTTGATGTCTGTTTTGGTGGTCAGATTGCGTTGTCTCGGGTGGAAGTTGTTTAGTGTCGCTCGAGCGTGTCGACCTCAACATCGAAAACCCGCACCTGAGCCCATTTTTCTGCATTGTCAGCAATGAACTGCTGATGACGGTCTGATGTCTGGTACGTATCATGAGCAGCGTGTGACTCAAAAATAATTTCAAGGGCGACGTCGAACGCTCTGTCGTTTACTTGTCGGTCATATTCACTCGCACATGTACCAACCGCAAATGATAATGCTCCTGGGTGGTTTGTCAGGTGTGTTCGACAAGATTCTATCAGGGATTCAATAGAGCCTTTGTCGTTCATCGTGAAGTAAACGGCGTGTGAAAGCATGATCAATTCCTTTTCCTTGTCTTTTTATGGTGCACTATGTTGGCTGTTGTTTGATTTGTTACGCTTGATGCGGATTGTCTATTAGGAGTCCTGTGCGTGCTCGATGTTTGAAGTTGTTATGCGAGTCCGCCCACATCTGGTGTTACCAGCGATCTTCGTGGAACAGAGGGACCGATAACAGATTCAACTTCACTGTCGTCAAGACTTTCTCGAGAGATGAGTTCCTCTGAAAGGGTGTCCAGCTTTTTGCGGTTGTCGGCAAGCAATGTGTCGGCCCGCTCGGCTGCAGCAGAGAGAATGCGTCCTACTTCTTCATCAATCACCTGGGCAGTGTGTTCGCTGAAATCACGTTGTTCGTAGACATCTCGTCCAAGAAAAGGATGTTCATTCGATGTCTGGCATGCGAGGGGCCCGACTCGCTTGCTCATGCCCCAGTTCGACACCATCTTGCGGGCCAGGCGAGTAGCCTGAGTCAAATCGTTTTCAGCACCAGCAGAAAATTCACCAAAGACCAGTTTTTCAGCTGACCGTCCCGCCAGAATAAAAGCCAGACGATTATGGAGATCAGATTCACCAATATTCATACGGTCTTCTTCGGGAACCAGTTGCGTCACGCCAAGAGCCCGCCCGCGTGGAATAATTGTAACTTTGTGAAGTTTGTCGACACCAGGAAGAAGCCACGATGCGAGTGCATGACCCGCCTCATGATAGGCGGTCATTTTTTTCTCGTGGCCTACCAGAACTTCTTCACGTTTGGGGCCCATGAGAATCTTGTCTCGAGCATGATCAAAGTCAGACGCATCGACATGTTCTTTATCATGTCTGGTTGCCCATAGTGCGGCTTCATTCACAAGGTTACGGATGTCAGCGCCGGTCAGGCCAACAGTTCCCTCCGCCAGCCGTTTCATGTCGATATCTCCAGCCAGTGGAACATTTTTTGTGTGCACCTCGAACAAGGCGACCCGTGCTTTTTGGTTAGGGCGATCTACTGTGACATGGCGATCGAAACGTCCGGGGCGAAGGAGCGCGGGATCCAGCACATCGGGCCGATTTGTTGCTGCAAGTACAATCACTGACTCTGTTGGGCTGAAGCCATCCATTTCACTTAATATTTGATTCAGTGTTTGTTCCCGCTCGTCATGGCCACCGCCAAGTCCGGCTCCTCGAATTCGTCCAACAGCATCAATCTCATCAATGAATAAAATCGCTGGCGAGGCTTCTTTGGCGGTCTTGAATAGGTCGCGCACTCGTGATGCACCAACGCCAACGAACATCTGGATAAATTCACTACCCGAAATGGAGAAAAACGGAACGCCGGCCTCTCCTGCCACTGCTCGGGCAAGAAGAGTTTTTCCTGTGCCAGGGGGGCCCATCAAAAGTACACCTTTGGGGACTCTGCCGCCAAGTCGTTGAAACTTTTTCGGGTCTTTTAGAAATTCAACAATTTCTTTGAGGTCCTCTTTTACACCGTCGAGCCCAGCAACATCAGCAAACGTCGATTGTTTGTCTTCGGTGTTGAATCGCTTGGCAGGAGACTTGGTGAAATTGCCGAGAATGCCAGATCCGCCAAGTGGGTCCCGAGCGCGTCGCATCGAGATCCAGAAGGCACCCATGAGTAAAAGAGGTATAAGCAGGTAGATGCCAAGTAGGAATCCGGTGCCATCAGTTGGCTGCTTGACGACTGTGCGGACGTTGTGCTTCAGAAGGAGGGAGTCGAGTCCGTCGCCGACGAGGTACTGAGAGACTTCGACCGTGAAGCGTCGAGTTCCGTCGGGCGAATCAACACGTTCCTTCGGTGGAGTGGCCTTAAATATTCCGCGAACAGTGCTTCCAGTAATTTCAACATTTGTGACATTGTCAGCTTCGACCTCATGAATGAATTGGTCGTAGCTGATAGGAAATGCTCCGCCGGTCTGTTCTCGAAAAAGAACAGTGAGAAATGCGAGCCCAAGAAGAACAAGCAGGACCACGGCAGGTCCACCCATTGGTTTCCCAAACAGTTGGGGGGTAGGCTTTGATGGCGTTGGTCGTTTTGCCGGTTCAGGTGGCGGCGCTGTGTCCATGAAGAGAAATTCCTGTTCAAGATAGATAATAGGGTGCAACACACTGCAAGCCATCGTCTGGCGTCATGTATAGTTTAGCAGCGTATAACGGAGTGTATTGAGAGACGAATAGTCGTCAGGTACGTAGTGTTTCGGAAAAGCCTAGCCTAATGTGTTTTCAGTCGAAGAAGGAGACGCCCACAAAACCCACGAGCTTTGGGGTGGTTGCAATCATTCGACGAGGTGATTTATTCCTGGCAATCCGCAGGGGAGAAAGTCTCCGTGCTGGTGGAATGGTCTGTTTTCCAGGTGGTCATGTTGAGGCAGGAGAGCACAACAGTGAAGCAGTGCGTCGAGAGTGCCAAGAAGAACTTTCAATTGACGTCGTACCACGGAATGAGGTTTGGAAGAGTGTGACAGACTGGGGGACAGCACTCTCATGGTGGACAGTTGAGCCGCTTCAGCCCTGTTGCCCAATTCCCCATCCAATTGAGGTTCAGGAATTCTTTTGGCTTTCTCTTGATGAATTGATCGTGCATCCAGATCTGCTTCCTGGAAATCAAATATTTCTTGAGCAGGTCAAGTCCGGAGACATTCAGCTCTAACAGCTATTTGTCGGAAGGAGGTGGGGCGTCTTCTTCACTGAGACTTTCTTTAAGAAGTGGAAATTCTTCGGGCAGTATCTTCTCGAGTCGTAATCCATGTGTGACCCGTGGTGGTGGAAGCTGTGGTGGATTTTTTGCTTGCTCAAGAAGAATCTTGAACCGATTGTGTTGACCCAGCGATGCCGGCGGCGGCTGAGGCAGCTCAAAGCTTGCTGGATTCACTCTTTGGGATTGAGGGGAGGGGGCCGCTGATCGTAATTGAGGATGTTCATTCTGATGGAGTGCAGTAAGCCACGTTACAAACAATTCTTGCTCATGCGCTGTTAAGAGTTCTTTCTTTGGGACGGAGGCTTTGGTTCTTTTGTCGTGATGATTCAGAATTTTAGAAAGAAACATTCTGTCATTCGATTTGTCTTGGACGGATGTCGTAATGCTTTCAAGATTTTTCAGGGTTGTTCGCTGGTTAGCCCGCCCGTGGATTGGTCCACGCAAGAGTTGCGGTGCTGCTCCCTGTGAGCCACCATGGCACGCGCCAGCAGCACATCGGTTCAGAAGAAGTGGCTGGATAGCCCGAGTGAAGCTTCCGATAACAGCAGGATGAACTTCTTGCCTATTGGGCTTTGCAGCGAATGTTGTGCAAGAAAAACTCAGCAATGTCAGCAAACATATTCCAGCATAGTGCTGGTGTAGATTCGACATTTCGTCGCTGTCCCTTCGGTGTGAGTTTATAGTGAACGCGCAGAGACTAGGCAGAATGAGACCATGGATCAACGTCATCCAACGACGCCTCAGGGGTTTCGGCCTCTGCTGGTGACAAGATGGGCTGGAAAACTCGCCGCGAGAACGGTACAAGAAGAATGTCAGAGATCGGGCCGATATGCGTTCGATCGAAGTGAAAATACCCTGAAAAAACATTGGAGATGAGACGGATGGACCAGACCTTCGTAATGTTCAAGCCTGACTGCATTGAGCGTGGGCTCCTGACAAAGGTTATGAGTCGGTTCGAGGATAAGGGGCTTCGGCTTGTTGCCTTGAAGATGCTTCGTGTGACGCCCGAACTTGCAAAACAACACTATGCAGAACATGTTGAAAAGCCGTTCTATCCAAGCCTTGAGTCTTTCATTACTGCAGCGCCAGTCGTTGCTGCAATTTATGAGGGCCTCGATGTTGTGCGAGTGGTCCGTGAAATGCTCGGGGCTACAAGTGGGCTGAAAGCTGCCGCCGGGACTATCCGTGGTGATTTTTCTGCAAGTCGTCAGATGAATCTCGTGCACGCGTCGGATTCAGCAGAGTCAGCCGCACGAGAGATTGGTATCTACTTTGGTGACAAGGAAATTGTCGCATGGGAGCCATGCTGTGACGATATGCTTCGTGCGGCGGATGAGGCCTAGGGTCGACGCTGGTTGTGTTTTCGTGAGCACCCCGACGGAGCCGATTAATTTATTCGATAGCCGCTGACCAAAGATCAAGATGGGTCGTGTCAGGCGTAGGAAAAACATTTTTCGGAAGTGCTGTCGAGAGTAGCCGGCTGCCATTTCCCTTTGGTTGAGCAATCAGGCCAAATCCGAGGAGTCGTTTCCAGCGGCAGTGGTGTTTGTCAAGAGAGTAGCCGCGGGCATTGTTAAAATAATTACTCTTTGGGTGTTCTTGAGAAACATGAAGAGCAAGGGGCTCGGAGGGAACAAACCGGTACAGGTCAGTTGAGATTATTTCATGACCGGTCTGCGTATCTTCCAGAAGGAATACCGGGTGTGACCCAGGTACTGGCCTGGAGAATAAGTGAACCGCTGGCTGGGTTCCTTCTGGTGCCGTTTGGACAACCCGATTGTCCACGAGATAAACCGGTACGCGAGGCGTGTCTGTGGTGGGAAATCGAAGAAGACCGTAATCAACGTTATTAACAAGTGATTGGGCAAGTGCAGCAGCATCGTTGCGTTGGTTGACCACCAGGAAACTGCGATACCAGATGCTCTCCCCAGGCCGAAGCGTCAGGTTGGGTATCATCTCAATCACATCGTAGTTTCGAAACGAGTTTTCAGGGCGTGTCTCCCAGTCTTTCCAGATGCCGTTGTACAATTGAGGGTAATGGGCCAGAAAATCCCGCAGGACACCACCGCCTCGTTGAGTGTACGGTTCGCCCCGTTCTGCTTTGGCCTGCTGCTCTTCCAGATGTTTGTCACGACCAAACACAAGCGCGAGGCTTGCCGAGTCCTCGTCTTTTGAAGCGCTTGCGATTTTCCAGCCGCCAGTTTTCCGCAAGGATATCGTGCCGTCTGGTTTTTTGTCCGGGAAAAACGCATCGCGTGGTTTGAGTGTGTTGTCTGGTGAGCTAATAGCATGGTAGGGGAGGCTCGTGTGCCGTGTGCCGCCCCACGGTGCATTCAGAAAGTCAAAGACAATGTCATCACGGGGGCTGAAGTTGTGAACGACCCATGTGAGTTCAATGATACCGTTGCCGATATCTCGAACCTGGTTGTAGTACAAGACGGGCGAACGGTGGATTGTCCGTACCTGAGGAACGAGTCCCCATGTAAGAGATCGATACCCTCTTTTGTCATTTGTTTGACTGGCGGCCAGCATTGGGCAGTAGAGGTTGTTGATTGTGCGGCTGTCAGGGACATACGCACCGGAATTATGAATGAAGAATGTTGACTTGTATGGAATCGAAGTGATTGCCTCGAGGGTACTTTCCGGTACGTCTCCGCTTCGTTGAATCGCCGTCAATCCGTTGTACTTGCTACACACCGTGACAAACTGCCAAACCTCGTCATTCCACGGTGAACGACTCGGTCCTTCACCCGTACAAGACGGTGGTACGCTTTCTCCAAAGGGCCCCCTGAGAGAATAGACTTGTCCGCCTTTTCCAATGCGCAGTGTGAAGGAGTTGTTCTCATTCTGGTCGTGTTGGATTTGAGCATGAAAGACCTGTCTTTC
>JAUWWJ010000507.1 GCA_030616935.1 Planctomycetaceae bacterium | reverse complement strand
TTCTTGTCGGACTTGGCATCACTGGTTGCAACGAATCGAATGTGAACTCACCGTCCGAGTCAAAAAAAGCAATAGAAGGCCCTCGGCGTTTTATCTTTATTACAAATGGCGATGATCCGTATTTCGACGTATTAAATGCCGGTCTGCAAGCGGGAGCAGAAAAGTTCTCTCTTGTCGGTAAAGGGCTCGAAGTTGTGATGGAGAAAAACAACGCAACAGCGCAAGGACAGATTGATCGTCTTCGACAACTTGTCACGCAAGCAGATATAGCCGGAGTAGCTATTTCTGTCATTCAGGCAGAAAATGTTGCCATTGTTGAAGAGATGAAGCGGTTGACAGAAAAAGGCGTGCCTGTGATCACTGTCGATGGAGATATCAACCAGAAGCTTTTTTCAGATGGACGTCCTTACTACATAGGAACAGATAATTCGATTGCTGGGCGTCTGTTGGGGACTGCAGGGAAAAAGGTTTTGGAGTCTCGTGGCATCACTGAGGGTAGTTTTATTCAATTCACAGGATTCACTGATAACGATAACGCCAGAGCCAGGATGAATGGCTGTCGTGAAGCGATTGGAGAAAACTACACTGAAGCTGACCGAATGGCCGATTCATTTGACCATTCACGAGCCAGAGATAATGTACGAACGGCTCTTGTGAATCATCCGGATGTAAAAGCCTTGGTTGGAATATGGGCGTACAATGCACCGGCAATCGCTGAAGTCGTTGCGGAGCGTGGGGTTCGTGACCAGGTTTCAATCTTTACATTTGATGCAGCCGCCCAAGCTATCGAACATATGGCAAACGGAAATATCGACTGTATGATTGTCCAGAACCCATTTGAAATGGGTGTTCAAACGGTTCGCCTATTGCTCGCGATGCAAGAAGGGCGAGATGCTGTCCTTGCAGAGATGTTTCCAGAGTTTGGCCAGCCTGGGGGAGATAAATTTACGACTGGATTGCGTCTGATTATTCCTGATGCTTGGGAGAATGATGAAGATGCTCCAATCTCAAAAAAGGATCTTGAGTCTGCAGTTTCAGCAGGAACTCTTGAAGTGTTGTCCCTGTCGGTTTTTCGTGAATGGTTGAAAAAATATGGCTTGTCGAGTTCCTGATTCCGTGGCTACCCAGAGGAAATGTGGCTGAAAGGTTATTGCCCCGATGAAATTATGGAGCCTATTTCCATTTAAGGCCCTAAAGAGATGGTGGCCTGCACATAATGAATGGTCGTTACTTGTGGCGATTGTGCTTGCAATTTTCTTCACCGCACTTGTTGATACAAACCACACCTATTTTTTTCGCCCGTTGGAAAGCCTTCGTGATATAGCTCGTAACAGCGCGATGCTCGGGATTTTTTCACTAGGTGCCGCGGTAGTCATTATTGCCGGCGGGATCGATCTTTCGAGTGGTTCCATGATCGCATTGTCCGGGACAGTTTGTGCTGTGACCATGCTGGCACTTGCTCCCACTGAAATGATGGCATTTAAGCCAGTCGGTTCGGTGGTGGTGTTCATTGCAGTTTCAGCAAGCCTTGTGACGGGGTTTTTTGTTGGGACGTTACACACCTGGCTTATTACGGTTGTTCGTCTACCCCCATTTATTGCGACACTCGCAACGCTTGTAGGC
>JAUWWJ010000521.1 GCA_030616935.1 Planctomycetaceae bacterium | reverse complement strand
TAACGAACCGAGCCACTCTTTTGATGAACTCATCAGCGAAGGAAATGTTGCCTTGATGCGTTCCGTTGAAAAGTTCAATTTCGCTCTGGGCAATCGATTCAGTACATACGCGACCTATGCTATCCAGAGACACTTCTTTCGAATTTCTCATAAAAGCCGCCAGCACCGCAATCGTTTTGCCTCTGATGATGAGCCAATCAATGATCGGGCGGAAGAAGTATCGGATCACGAATCATGTTCTCCTGATCAGGTTCGTTATCTCAAAACACTCTTCTCGAAGTTCTTGCACTCTCTCGAGACCCGTGAGCAGCAGATTGTGCTCGCTCGTTTTGGCTTTGATGGTGATAAGCCGAAAACATTCAGGCAACTCGGGACAGAAATGGGAGTCTGCAAAGAAAGAATCCGTCAGATACAAACTCGGGCGATTGCAAAGTTACGAACGATGGCCGAAGAAGCAAATCTTGAACGGACTATTGGTGATTGGCTGTAAACTGAATTCTTCAACTGCAATAATCACTTGTTGGAGTACATCACGTGCAGAAAGTTCTAATCATTGGTGCCGGTGGAATTGGTTCAGCGGTGGCGAGAGAAATTGTGGATTCCGGAGGGAAAGTCTTTCTTGCTGGTCGAAATTCAACAAGCCTTCAAGAACGTGCTTCGGAGTTGAACTGTGAGTGGGAAACCCTTGAAGCAACAGATGCGGCATCATTTGATGCATGTGGTGATAAAGCTGCAGAAAGTTTAGAAGGATTAACGGGTGTCGTTAATTGCGTCGGATCAATACTTCTAAAACCAGGTCATCTCACAAGTTCAGATGAATGGCATGCAACAATTGCGGCGAATTTAACAACTGCGTTTCACTGCGTTCGCACTGCTGGTCGACTGCTACGAAGTTCAGGCGGATCAGTTGTTCTGTTATCGAGTGCTGCCGGCAGGATAGGCCTTGCGAATCATGAGGCAGTGGCCGCAGCAAAAGCTGGTGTCATAGGGCTTACGCGTTCAGCAGCTGCGACGTATGCACGGTCTAAAATACGGTTTAATTGTGTGGCACCTGGTCTTGTTCGAACTCCTTTGGCTGCAGGCCTCTTATCAAGTGAGCTTGCCGAAAAAGCTTCCGTCTCGATGCATCCCCTTGGGCGGATTGGTGAACCGGAAGATGTTGCGAGTGCTGTTTGTTGGTTCCTTGATCCAAAAAATTCTTGGGTAACAGGCCAGATTTTGGGAGTCGATGGAGGCCTTGCTGATCTAAAGGCTAAGAACTAAACCGGCATACGCTCTGCTTATACCCCCGAATCGTTCTGTCACATGTACAATATATGTGCCCCAAAAATGTCAGTGCCAAAAGAAATCAAATGGCCACTCCTTTAGAATCAAGTGACTTACCTCCTGTGGATCCTCAGTCGCCACTCGATGCGATTCATCATGTTGCGATTGCCGTCAGTAATGTCGCTAAGGCAGTTGACTGGTACACGAAATACTTTCGCTGCGATATTGAATATCAGGACGAGACCTGGGCACTCCTTGAATTTGG
>JAUWWJ010000020.1 GCA_030616935.1 Planctomycetaceae bacterium | reverse complement strand
GTTTGGTTTCGGTTTTTTCAGTGGGTCTTTAGCCCTTCTTGCTGACGCTGGTCATAATGCGAGCGATGTTGTGGGGCTTTTGCTTGCGTGGGGAGCGGCTTTTCTAGCTCGTCGACCACCTAGTCAGAAATTCACGTTCGGGCTTCGGCGAGCAACCATCTATGCAGCCTTTTTGAATGCGGTACTGCTGTTGGCAGCCTGTGCCGTGATTCTATGGGAGGCCATTATTCGACTCAGTGATCCTGCACCCGTTGCAGGGTTTACCATGATTGCGGTGGCTGCGATTGGTGTCGTTATAAACACTGTGACAGCAATTCTTTTTATGCAAGGTAGTAAGGAAGATGCCAATATCCGCGGAGCATTTTTGCACATGGCAGCTGATGCAGCGGTATCAGTTGGTGTGGTTCTTGCTGGAGTGGCCATCATGGCAACCGGAATTGGATGGATCGATCCAGTTGTCAGCATCATTATCGTCGTGGTGATTGTTTGGGGTACGTGGGATCTCTTCGCTGAAAGTGTAGGACTCGCGATGAATGCAGTGCCCCATCGTATAGATATCAACGAACTTACACATGCACTGGCCGAAGTCCCTGGTGTACTCGAAATTCATGATCTACATGTGTGGGGCATGAGTACATCTGAGGTAATGCTTACAGCTCATCTTGTAATTGCTGAGTCAAGCCGGCAAAGTTCACTGAAGGAAGCGCAGTTTGTGCTGCGCGAGAGATTCGCTATTACTCACACAACATTGCAGTCCGAGGAGCCGCCAGTATCACAAGCCTGTGCGCAGCAACCGAGAAATAAGGTTTGAGTATATCGGGCCCTGTTTCCAAGGGATAAAGCTTTGAATGCTTGAGAAAAAGCAAATAGAAGCAGGTTTTGTGTGCGGATGCGGATGTCTCAATCGGTTTACTGAACTGAGTTGTTGTGCTGTTTTTTACCCTTCAAACGGTCGCCGCTAAAGAGTTTTTGAGGGATCTGAAAACAATGGTACGGAGGTGACCACTACTCAATGTCAGCTTCGACCTGTTGCATGTATTGAATGCTCTCGCGCGCGAGACGCTCTGCCCCCGGGGCATAATCAAATACTTCAACACTTACCCATCCGCTATACGATATTTCATGTAATGCCTGAAATATTGGAGCAAAGTCGATCGCCCCAAATCCTGGTCCCTGAAGATTGATATCGTTTGCGTGGAAATGCTCCAGATGTACAGCACTCGCGTGAATGATCTCTGGTATTGACTGATCTTCAGATGCCATCGCCTTGACGTCGAGGTGAAGGCGGATGTGTGGTGAGCCAATTAAATCAATTAAGCGACGAGTTTCATCTGCAGTGGTAAGGACGTCAGTCTCAATTGGAGCAAGTGGTTCCAGGGCAAGGACTGTATCAGTTTCTTCAAGAACAGGGACCAAAGCACCAAAAACTTCTTGCAAAAATAAATGAGCGTCCTCTTTGGTGACATCTGCCATCAGGCTTCGTTGCTGAGGTGAGCCAAATACAAGCGTCTTTCCTCCAAGGTCTCTGCACAATCGAGCTAGGTCGGTCAGATAGGAAATAGTCCGACTTCGAGTATCCGCATCAGGAGAAGTTACATGAAGCCCATCAGTTTTTGCGAGAAGCCAGTGCAGGCCGATACATTCAAGGCCAGCTTGTGCAATGATGCGACGTAGATCTCCTCTTTGATTTGATGAAAGCTCATGAGGGTTCTCGCCTAACGTAAACGGCGCGATCTCGATCCCTGTGTATCCAGCATCAGCAGCAAATTCACAGACACGTTTTAACGGCCAGTTGCCAAACGTCTCATTACAGATTCCGTACTGCATGTGATAGTTTCCGAAAGTTGTACAGGCATTAGGAGTTAGTCGGCAAGTTTAATGACCTTGCCGGTTGACGCTGACTTATAACATGCTTCGATGATTGCAACAGCCTTTCGCCCTTCGTGGCCGTCTAGTTTCGGTTTTATTCCGGCTGATACAGCATCAAAAAATTCAGAAAAATTTCTCGTATGACAGGAGTAATTTAATGCCATTGGATCAGCAGCACCTCCTGAAGTGTCACTTGCACCACCAAAACGCGAGCGAATAGAGTCATCATCAGAATGAGAATGCTCAAACTGCCAGTTCAGAATTTGCTCTTCTTCAATTTCAGCTGTTCCTCCACGGCCGCCAAAGATGAAGCGACGCAACTGGCCTGGGAAAAGGCTTGTTGTTGCAAGCAATTGACCGAGACCGCCATTCTTGAGCTTCAGAACTGCAAGGCATGTGTCCTCAACTTCCATACATTTTGGCGAGTGTGATTTTAAGGCAGTAAAAGCAGCGACACTTTCAATCGGATTGGCCGTAGGTGGAATGTGAGACATGGATGCACCGGCGATCCATTGGAGAGCATCAACCCCGTGTATTGACTGATTCATCAAGGCACCACCTCCATCTAGTGCGAGTGTCCCTTGCCAACGTCCGTCTCCGTAGTAGGCATCATCTCGCCACCACGGAACTGCACTTGATGCGACAGCGAGATCTCCAAATCGGCCGGCTGCTGATGCAGTATAGACAGCCTGTAAAACGGGATTGAATCTTTGTGGAAAGATCGCCCCTAAACTCACGCCAGCTTTGTCGGCCGCTTTTATCATGCGATCGATTCGCCGAGTAGTGATTTCAAGAGGTTTCTCGCAAAGAACGTGAACTCCCTTCCGTATTGCCTTGAGTGCCACGTCAAGGTGCGCACCGGAAGGAGTTGCGATCGTCACTGCATCAGGCTTTTCCCGACGAATCATGCGTGCTGGATCCGGGTACCAGGAACAGGCATGTTGTTCAGCAAAGCAGAGTCCTTTTTCTTCTGTACGACAGCAAGCCGAGACAAGCTCTACGGAAGGTATGTCAGCTAGGGCGCGGGCATGTATCTCCGCTATCGCGCCAATACCAATGATGGCAACGCGCACAATGAGCTCCTTTGGTATGATTGTTGGAAGGCAATTTCAAAATTATTTCTTAACTGTTGTGAAACAATGAGTACTTGTCAAATGTTTACTTTGGCCAGTAGTTTGGGGAGTAGAAGTAGTCGACAAAAGTGTCTGGGATACGTCTGGCTACTGGCCAGCGGCAGTCGTCACGACTGCCGGCCCGTGGGCAGCATGGGCCGTTGTAAAGTGGCCCACCTGTGGGAGTGCCGGTCGCACCAATAAGATCAAAATGAAACGGTGGTTGGTATGGGTGGCATGGTGGCGGTGGAATAATTGGGCAAAGGATCCGAGGTTCTCCACACTGATAAAGTCGGTCAGATTGTGGATGCCAATCTGACAGTGTATCACTGCGACGTGGCACAAGCTCTTTGAGAAGTGATTCAGCAGTTGCATCTGGCGGAACTTCAAAATCAGTTTGATTTGGATTCGCAGATTGCTGTACCAAAGAAGAAGTTGGTATTTGAGGGAGGTTCTCGGGGTCTTGAGCCTTGCTGACAACAGTTGTAGCAAGAAAGGCTATTGAGAAAGTCGTGCAATGTAAAAGTATTCGTACGTGAACGTTTTGATTTCTCATATTTTGGTATCGGCAAGTTCGTGCTTTCTCCGCCAAAAAACGAGTGAAAATGGTGGAGTTGTTTGTGGTTATGCTGTTTGAATAGCATTTAAACAGCGGCTCCTTTTTTCAAGGGCTGGCGAAGGGGGCAAACTAGGTTAACAAGCGCAGTCTTTTCCAAATCAGATTTCCCAGTAACGGTTTCAATGGTGTCCTATGGCGTCTTCTCTCCCTGCTTCTCCAATCGAATTATTAAACCGTTTAGGCGCACAGGTTGTAGTGATTGTTTCAGGAGGTGGGACGCAGGTTATTCCACAACTGCTGGCTCAGGGTGGGGCTAGTGATGTCATACTCGAAGCCCTTGTGCCGTATGCAAAGTCGGCTATGACAGAATTCTTAGGTGGTAATCCCGAGTCCTACTGCAGCGATAACACAACAAGGCAGCTGGCAGTTGCTGGCTGGCAGCGGAGTGTCAAGCTTTCCAGCCAAGGTCGAAACAATGTTGGAATCGCTGCAACAGCAAGTTTGCGATCGAAGAATCCAAAAATGGGCCAGCATAGGGTGCACGTAGCAACGCACCGGGTCCAAGAAACGGTCACTGCCACATTGCAACTGACAAAGAATGCAAGGAGTAGATTAGAAGAAGAGCGTATTGCTGCATTGCTTTGCCTTGACGTCTTGGTCAGTACCGTTATGGAAACGACAGATCATCCGTGGCGAAAGGAACTGGAATCACTGCTTTTACCAGAGGAAGAAATTATTCGCGACGAATATAAAGCACCAGGTAGTTGGCAAAAGTTATGTAGCTCAGAAGAAGTTGAGGCACCAATTGAAATAAACAACGCAGCACAGACGCGTCAGCGTTCAGGGCAAGTGAATAATCGACTTATTTTTAGTGGGTCATTTGCACCACTCCACCAGGGTCATCTTGCAATGGCCCGCATTGCCGAGGAAATAGCCGAACGACCCGTCGAATGGGAGTTGTCTGTGACGAATGTGGACAAACCAATGCTGGACTATATCGAAGTCTCACGAAGAGTAGAGCAATTCGAAGGGAAGACTCTTTGGCTTTCACAAGCGGCAACTTTTATTGAGAAAGTTCATGTTTTTCCACAGTCAACTTTTGTGATGGGAGCGGATACGTACGTGCGTCTCATAGATTCAAAATACTATCATGGTTCTCAAGAGCGACTGAATGATGCAATGCGAACCATTTGTCAGCAATCTCGAGGCTTAATTGTTTTTGGTCGGTTGCAAGATCGGGAATTCCAAAACCCAATCACATGTGATGTGCCGCCAGCACTAAGAGAAATCACATATTTTGTCTCGGAACGAGAGTTTCGGATGGATGTCTCCAGTAGTGGCATAAGGGCAAACAAAACGTAGGTAAAAGCAGCGAAGTATTGCCTTACGAGTGAACAATTTTTGCTAGACCTGCACCGAGGCGATCAAGGGTGAGGCTGTGATCTTCACGGCCTATGTGCACCCGTATCAGGCTTACTTCAGTATCGTTTGATAGAGATTCTGATAGCGCCTTATCAAACTCACCCTCGGTATGAACTTCATATCCTTTGCCACCACCGAGTACCTGAGGAAGCATCTGGTATTGCCAGGTGTTGATGTCGTTGAACATTCCTTCGTGAATAAGTCGTTCCGTTCCATAACCACCATTGTCGAGAACAATTATTGTTGCTGCCAGTTGATGCTTGATAATGGTCGATAATTCCATGCCGGTCATCTGAAAAGCCCCATCACCGACGAGGACAATAGTCTTCAGATCAGGCCTCGCCATTTTGGCCCCGACCGCTGCGGGCACAGCAAAACCCATTGACGTGTAATATGCAGGTGAAAGGAATTCTGTCTGGCCGCGAATGACAAGTTCGCTTGACGCGAATAAAGCATCGCCAACATCAGCAACCACAATTGTTTTGTCGTCGAGTGATTCATCGAGCCTTCTCACAAGTCGAGTTGTGGTGATTGGACTATCTTCTTCGATCATGAATGGCCCTCGCGCCACTGAAGGTCCAGGAGGGAGGGTTTGTTTTCGAGCCTTCGGACATGATTCAGCTAGGCCATGAATGAAGTCTTCGAGGAGTACATTATGAAAATGATGGTGACTTATTCGTAATTCCTCACTCGTTGCCAAAATACTATGTGCGAGATTTATCTTTGCAGTGAAGATGCCGAGATTCACATCCGTAAGCATTGTCCCAAGTAGAATGATGCAATCGCTTTGTTCGACGTAAGAAGAAATTTCCTCTCTGCCCATCGCGCCTTCATAGAGCCCTAGGTAGAGTGGATGCACTTCACTAATAACACTTTTTGCCAACATGGATGCCGTTATTGGAATTCCAGACGCATTCGCAAGGGCAAGTGTTTCTCCTTGTAGTCCATAACGGTGGAGTTCGACTCCAGCGACAATGACTGGCTGGTTTGCCTGTTCAATCCGTATCGTGGCTTCTCGAATTGCTTCGGCTAGTGCTGCAGGGTCGCTCTCAACAGGAGACGGCTTGTAATTCCTCCGATGCTCAGGGACAACATCGACCATGTCTCGAGGGACTTCGATGTAAACAGGACGTTTAAAGCGATGTGCCATGTCCAATGCATAGTCAATATCTCGGAATGCGGTTGTTTGGTCATTCAGTTCGAGGCTAACAGCACAGAGTTTGTCAAAGACATCAAGTTGGGTACTCCAATCACGAACACGATGATGGAGCAGGGGGTTGTTGATCCTTTCCTTCAGGCCGGTTGCTCCTGAAATGACAATAACAGGACTTTGTTCGGCATATGCACCGGCTATTGAATTTGCGAGGCTTAATCCCCCAACGCCGTACGTTACGCAAACGGCACCCATTCCATGAACCCGAGCATAGGCATCAGCTGCAAAGCCGGCGCAATCTTCTCGTGTGCAACTTACAAGTGTGATTTCGCTGTGCTCAAGCATGCTGTAGAGAGCGAGAACATAATCTCCGGGTAGGCCGAACACGTGCTGAATGCCGTAGTCGGCAAGCCGACTTATTAAATAATCGCCGATGGACAGGCCCTCTGAAGCAGAAACGCGTTCCATGACAGGTCGCCTGCCCGTACGAAGTTTGCAGAGTGCTGGAGGTGGTGACTTCGATGTAGAGGAAGAGTTCAATTTATTCTTGTACGCAGGCATCGTGGCAAATCCTCCAAACGAAAAATTAATCCCATCAGAGAAAACAAGAGTATTTTCAATGAAAGTATTCTACTCATCCGAACGTGAGGAATTCTTCGAATGCCGTTTTTGCCATGTGGCAAGAAGCACGAGCCAAAATCCAAGAAACGCCGCCATACAGCCGAGAACGATCAAAGGGCGCCTTGGATCATGGTTAAACGAATAGGCGCCTATGGCTTGTGCTATTCCCCAGACAGTAAGGCCACCAAAGATCCAACGTATGAGGATCTTTGATCCTGGAGGATTGGAGCGAGGGATTTCGCTGGTATTGGAATGATTTGGAGAGGTGTCAGCCATTATTTAAAAAGGTTGGGTTCTTAATCATGAAAGTATTCGGGACGAAGTGCACTCGAAACAAATTTCTCTCGAGAAAATTTTCGTTCGAGAATAGTGTACCGGTCCGCCTGGAAGCGTTTATGGCAGACAATGGCGCAATAACACCTCGTTACCAAAAAAAAGGCCCCCGGAAAGGCTTAGGTCCCAGGGGGGCGGAGAACCTGAGCCATTTCCGGGAGCGATTGGTCCTTTAGGAATGCGTAATCAAACGGCCTCGAGCACCGATCCAAATACATGGTTCCAGACATAAATTGCGATTCCTTGGCAATTCCGTCTTCATTCCATATGTCGGGACGGTAAATACACACCGTTTCGTGGGTCAAGAGTGATTTTTGTGCATACACGTATTAGCAGCGAGAAGCGAGAGGATGTAATTTACAAAACCATTCCGATCTGCTGTTATCCGTTTACAATGAAATAAATTCAAAAGAAATAAATTTGTTCAATCAAAGGATGTTCCCTATGTCACCTAGTCAGCCAATCATGTCTCCTCGATCCATTATCCCTGATTCAGGTAGCCCCCCTACGCAAAGTGCCTGGCAGTGTGCTTTCAACGTGGCTCTTCCTTACGAAGCGTTTCTTCAGAACCATGCAACTCCCGAGCAGCAAACAAAATGGGAAGCTTCTCGTTCACAAATCTCTCTTATCGAAGACCATAAAAGAGTACTCAGAGACTTTGTTCGGAAAATGCCAGTTATGGTTTTAGCCGGAGCATGGTGCGGTGATTGCGTAAGTCAATGTCCAATTTTTTTACACTTCGCAGAAATCGCTCCGTGTATTGACCTGCGGTTTCTAGATCGCGATGCACAGCCTGATATAGCTGCCCACCTAACGGTTTGTGGTGGCCAGCGAGTGCCTGTTGCACTTTTTTTAAGCGAAGACTTCTTTCCGATAGTCACGCACGGTGACCGAACTCTTTCAGCATACCGACTTGCAATGGCCCAGCACGCAGGGTCGAGCTGCTCAACAGGAATTGTTCCTCCGAGTAACGAATCTCTCCAGGCAGTAGTGGGCGACTGGCTCGATGTCTTTGAACGAGTTCAACTCATTCTCAGGTTGTCTGGTCGACTACGAAAAATTCACGGTGACTGAGTCACTTACCTTGAGAATCAGAGGGAAATATGACAAGCCGCGAGCGTTGGACGGTGTATCCGCTTCTCTTTCTTGCAATCGGACTCGCGATGCGTCCAGGGGAAGAGTCAAGGCTGGAAATACAGACCGAGGTGCTCTCATCTTCGATAGTTCGGTGTCGTGAGATTCTTATTGAATCTGATGATGGAACTGTGTTGTTACATATGGGACGGGTTGTAGATGGTGGTGGCCGCATAGAAGTCAAGGATGCAGCGGGTGAAAACACTGTGGCTATAGGAACACGGCCAGACGAGGCCTTAGGCAGAATTGAGTTCTTTGACAGTGAAGGCCGTCTTAGGACTGTTCTTGACGGACTCGATGAAGAATGAGTGTTTCCTGAAAGGGGGTCTGAGTTAGTGTGAGAACATGCATCAGAGCATACTCTGATGGACGTGCTTACTTCCTATGCACGGTATTCTTCGTTAGCAGGACAAGACCACTTGAAAGGCATCAAAGATAGAAGCGTAAGCGATACAGGCGATGATGACCTCGGCTTACGCATCGGTTTTCGAATGAACCCCAAAAGCGGAGTTGATAGATATGAAACCATATCAAATAAACATTGCGATGATTGTCATGTTGCTAGCAGGATTGGACGGCGGACTAGCACTCGCGCAGGTCGAAACGCCTGCTTTCCAAGAACGCCCAAATGTGCTTTTTATTTTGACTGATGATCAACGGTACGATGCCCTGAGTTGTATGGGGCATCCATATTTGAAAACGCCTCATATCGATAGGTTGGCCAATGAAGGCCTGTTGTTCAAGAACCATTTTTGCACCACAAGCCTTTGCTCTCCGAGTCGTGCATCGATTTTGAGTGGACTCTACGCTCATTCTCATGGTGTTTCAAACAACTTTACGGAGTACCCAAAGGGCATGGTCAGCTTTCCAATGCGATTGCAAAATTCAGGCTATAAAACTGCCTATGTCGGTAAGTGGCACATGGGTGAAAAAAATGATATGCCTCGCCCTGGTTTTGATTATTTTGTTACTCACAAAGGACAAGGAAAGTACTTTGACACTGAGTTTAATTTCAACGGAAACAATCGACGAGTCGTTAGGGGGTATTACACAACGGTTGTGACCGACATGGCGATGGATTGGATCAAAAGTCACAAATCCAACGACCCTTGGGCCATGATGATAGGGCACAAGGCTCCTCATAGTTTTTACTTGCCAGAGGAAAAATACCAACACGTTTTTGATTCTGATGAGATCCAATATCCCAAGAGTGCGTTTGACCTCGACGACAAGCCAGCCTGGTTCAAAAAGCGACTGGATACCTGGCACGGAATCTATGGGCCACTTTTTAATTGGCGGAAAAAGTTTCCTGATGAAAGCCCGGAAGGTGTCAAAGATTTTGCCAGAATGGTTCGCGCCTATTGGGGCACGCTTCTATCCGTCGATGATAGCGTCGGTCGTCTCCGTAAGTTTCTGGAAGATCGCGGTGAGCTTGACAACACGCTTGTAATTTTCACTTCCGATAATGGCTTGCTCGAAGGCGAGCATGGCATGGTTGACAAACGGACTGGGCATGAGCCATCGATTCGGATTCCGCTTGTTGTGCGATATCCCGCACTGACCAAGCAGGGCAAAGTGATTCCACAGATGACAGCGACCATCGACTTTGCACCCACGATCCTTGATATCTGTGGGGCAAAGCCACTTGAGGAAGTTCACGGCCACAGTTGGAGGCGGCTTGCTCAAGGCGATGCCTCTGATTGGCGAACGAGCTTCTACTACGAGTACAACTATGAACATCAGTTTCCATACACGCCAAATGTGCGTGCTTTGAGAACTGATCGTTGGAAATACATTCGGTACCCGCACGGTGATGGTTCACCAGATCGGCATAAGGCGGAGCTTTACGATTTGAATGTTGATCCGGATGAAAACAGGAACTTGATCAACGATGGCGCACGTGATGAGGTTGTGAAAGAGCTCGAGGTTGAACTCGATCGTTTAATCGCCGTGCATGGGGATGGCAAGCCGGATGAGATGCCGATAGATCAGGGTATTCAGTCTGGCTTGCCGGAACAATCAATTCGTTAAGATCGAATGAACGAAACACACAGTCGTGAATTTCTCAAGCAGTATCGAGATGGAAATTGGCAGTTGAGGTAGATATCAGCGTAGTTGTTATCGCATCCTCCGAAAGAATATTTCACTTTGTGCGCGATTAAAAACAAATTCTGACTCAATATATTTGAAAGTGCGTGGAATCGGAGTAATCATTTGTTTTTCTCTACACACTGGCATTAAGGGGTATTTTCCATGCAACAATTTGTTGTTTTTGCAAGGCTCATTATTTGTTGCGTTGTACTGTTTGGCCCTAACTCGTTTTGTTACGCCAGAGACAAGGTGGAAGAATCATCGAATACTCAAGACAATAAGAAGTCAGTTAAACCAAAGTTATCTATCGATCTTGCCAAATCAGCAATCGTCCCTAGTGCTGCGGATAAACCCGTGGTGACGGCGCACTCGATTACCATCGGGGATTCAGAATTAGCGTATTCTGTCGAGACTGGCATGTTGCCATTACTTAAAGATGATGGCACCGCGAAGGCATCGATGTTTTACGTCGCCTATACCGTCGACGGGGGTGATTCATCACGGCCAATCATTTACTGTTTTAACGGCGGGCCGGGAGCATCAGCTGTATGGTTGCATCTTGGTGGTCTTGGTCCTAAGCGGGCACATGTCAACGCGAATGCCACATTGCCTCCCCCCCCATACAAACTCGTTGCCAATCAACACACGGTTTTGCAGCATGCGGATCTCGTCTTCATTGACCCCGTTGCGACTGGATACAGCCGGCCAATGAAGGATGAGAAAGCGGATCAGTTTTTTGGTAAACGGCAAGATATTGAAGCCATGTCTGAATTTATTGTGCTGTATACGACTAGGCATCGTCGTTGGGGTTCTCCAAAGTATTTATGCGGAGAGAGTTATGGCGTATTCCGAGCAGCCGGAATCGCAGAATATTTGCAGGATCGCCACGGAATGTTTCTCAATGGCCTCCTTTTGGTCTCCGGCCTCGTGGACTTTGGAACGATTCGAAGTGGCTCTACCAATGATTTGCCTTATTTAATTTTTCTACCAACGCTAACTGCCGTTGCTCATTTTCATAATCGGCTTCCCGAAGATCTACAACAAGACCTCAGGAGGGCTATGAAAGAATCCAGAGAATTTGCCTCTAGTGAATATCTTGCTGCACTCTTTGCCGGTGAAGGCTTAGAAGAAAATCAGCGTCAGTTGATCGCAAGTAAGTTGTCACGACTGACTGGTATGTCAGAAGATTTTATTATGAAAAATCGACTGAGAATAAGCCCGTCAATGTTCCG
>JAUWWJ010000160.1 GCA_030616935.1 Planctomycetaceae bacterium | reverse complement strand
TATACGAGTCTTGGTGTGATTATTCACCATACTGATAGTGTCCGGGAATGTGAGTACGACAAGAAACCGCCACTCAGTGGAAAATTGATAACTGCTCTTGGAGAGGCTCCAAAGCGTGGGTGGGTCGTCGTTGATATGAAAAATGATTGGAACAAAGTTTTTTCCAGTCGCTAAAATAAAAACATACGATTAAAAATGTAGAGAGGGAATCAGAAATGAAGATACGTACGTGGGTTGGTTCTGTCCTTGTTGTTTCTCTCATTGGCGTGCTGTGCCAGCCGGTTGATCTTTTTGCTCGTCCCGGGGGCGGGCGTCCTTCTGGTGGCGGGGCGCGACCCTCGGGTGGATCTCGTGCACCCAGTCGACCTTCTCCCTCTGCGAGACCGGCACCGAGTCGGCCGTCACCTTCTGCCAAACCAGCGGCAGGATCACGGCCCTCTCCGAGCGGTGATATTCGAAAAAATCTTCCCTCAAAGCCATCAGGAAATCTATCGGGCGCAGCCAGCAAAGCTGCTGCAGGTGGGCTTTCCGGAAAAGCATCTGGGGCGATGAAGGATCGAGCGGGTAGTCGACCGACTCAGGGACAAGTTCAAGACTTCCTGAAAGCATCCGGTGGCAATGGTGCCGCGGCCAGCGCAGCAAAGTCTCGCGTCGATGCAGCAAAAACAGCTTCTGGTTCAGCTGTCTCAGAATTCTTGAATAATAAGGGGGCCGGGGCCGCAGCCGCTGCAGCTACCTCACCAAAGAATGTTGCTGGTTCTCGTGCAGATGCAATCTCAAATCGAACTGACGCTCGTTCTGATGTGAGGGGAAGTCGGGGTGAAAATCGTGACTTTGCTTCAGATAAACGACAGGATCGGGTTTCTGGACGGGGAGATCGGCAAACGGTCCGCGTTGAAAATCGTGGTGATGTGAGGACCGATTTGGCCTCGGGGCGTTCGGATCGTCGGACAACTCGGCAGCAAAATCTTGGTACTCAAGCTGACTCAATTCGTTCACAGCTAAATTCAGCGTACGACAGTGGACTTCATCAGGAGTTCTGGTCAGGCCTGCAAACTGGCCATTATTATTTTGATAAAAATCCGATCTTCTGGAGTTGGGCTGGTTTTCGAACCGTATCGGCCATCATGCCATGGAACTGGGGTGAGGGTCGATATTATGACTATGGATCTGGTGGTGGAAGCTATTACGACGGTTCATCTGTTATGTACAACGGTGAGGCTGTGCCAGCCGAAGAATATGCTCAGCAAGCCGAAGAACTTGCCCTGAGTGTCCCGGAGGAAGATGATGCTGAATCCTCAGATGCATCAGGTGACGAATGGTTGCCATTAGGTGTCTTTGCTGTTGCACAAGAGGGTGAGTCCTCGGCGACACCAACCATGTTTATGCAACTTGCAGTAAGAAAAGACGGAGTTATTGCAGGGACTTATCAGAACAAGGAAACAGGTGAAACAGCCAGCCTTGAGGGCATGATAGATGGGGGTTCACAACGTGCTGCGTGGACGTTCTCCGGAAAAACCTCGCCTATTGTAGAAACAGGTATTCAAAATCTGACGATGAATGAGACCCAAGTACTGGTCCATTTTCAAGACGGCGATTCGAAAACCTATCTTCTCGTTCGGGTTGAAAATCCTGACGCGAAAAGCAGTTCGTAAGTTTGCCAAGAAGCAGATAGTATTCAGACTGTCTACGAGACGATGAATTCTGAACCTGCTTGCTTTGCTACAGGTTCAGAGTGGATCGTCACGTGAACTTTGCTCGAAGTGTCTTGGTTATGGTGACAACGGCGAGCACCAGAATGCCCGTACAGATGCCACAGATGCCATTAGCAAGTGTCATGAGAGGCTTGGCTACATAGGGCGATGATGCGTGTGCCCAATGGTCAAAAAGGTGGTGAAGCATCGGAATACCATGCAGTATGATGCCGCCACCCACAAGAAACATGGCAGCCGTTCCAGCCAGTGTAAGGAAACGCATTATCCATGGGGTGACGCTAATGAGTGCCTGACCGATTAGCTGTCCAGAGGAGTATGGTTGTCGCAGAAGTAGCAAGCCAACGTCATCAAGTTTCACAATGACTGCAACCAATCCGTAGACACCAACTGTCATCAATAGTGCGATAGTAATCAGAACACCTAGCTGTATGGAAAGTGGCTCTTCGGCAACAATCCCAAGTGAAAGAACAATAATTTCCGCAGAAAGTATGAAGTCAGTACGAATTGCCCCACGTATCCTGGCAGATTCAGTTTGGGTGGTATCGTCGGTTTTGGTGGGATTCAGTGTGCTGTTCGGTTTGTGGGTAGCAGCCTTTGAGTGAAAAAATTTGTGAAGCACTTTCTCGGCTCCCTCGAAGCAGAGAAAAGCACCGCCAAGTATGAGCAATGGAGTGATCGCACCAGGGACGAGCCAGTTGAGTACAAGGGCGGCAGGAACAAGTATTGCCTTATTGGCAAGAGAGCCGATTGCAACCTTGAAGACTACCGGTAGCTCGCGGTCTGCTGGCGTCCCGGTGATCTGCTTTGCATTCAAGGCAAGGTCGTCGCCTAAAACACCGGCTGTTTTCTTCACGGCAACTTTTGTCATAAGTGCTACGTCATCGAGGGCACTTACGATGTCGTCAAAAAGAAGGAGGAGGCTCGTTGCCATGCGGTGCTATTCTCCAGAATGAGGTAGGCTTATGGTGGTAAGTGGAACGTTAACTAATTGCAGGATAAACGAATACTCAGACAGAATACATCTCGGTATGTACTTTGTGAGTCGACCGGAAAGCTCGTGGGAGAAACGTTTGTGAAGTTACATAGTGGTTTAATGCAGCAAGAAAATGTGCCTGGCCAACTAAAAGTGCCTCCACTGCCCACTAAAGGTCAGGCCCGGATGCATCGCCACGGAGCAATGATCTTTCTTGGTCAAATTTTTGTCCTAGGGTCAGTTCCCGTGCTTGACATGGGGCAAGAAAAGACTCCGTTGCTGTTTATTGTCCTCAGTCTCTCTGTGACTATTACAACTGTTTGGTCACTTGGATATCAACGTCTTACTTGCCTACTCGCAGGGCTTAGTTTGATCGCTTGTTTGTGGATTCTACAATTTCGAAACGTAGTGGCTGGAGTTCTAACGCTTCCATTACTGATTTTCTTGCTGGTCAAACTTTTTTGTGCATATCTCTGTGTTCGCCAAGCTTTTAAAGCAGGTGTTGCGGGTGCCCAGAGGATTTATTGTGGAGCCGCAAGTTTTGTGATGATAGGCATTATTTTCGCAGGAATGCATGGTCTTCTGCATGGCTATGGATTTGGCCAATACAGGCTGCCACTTGAATTTGAAGGGATGCGAAATATTCGCTGGGTTGATTTCATTTGGTTTTCGTATGCGACACTTACAACCGCTGGGTATAGTGACCTCGTTCCGGTTGGGTCCTTTTCACTGACCGTATCTACTTTTGAGGGTCTCTGCGGTATTCTCTTGCCCGCAACACTCATCGCAAGAATTGCGTCGTTGCCTGCCAATGCTTGAGAGCCTAAGCGAATTTTGAAACTATAAAAACCCTGAGTGAACTATTCATGAGTATCGAAATGTTTAGAAACGTTGTTGAACAAGTTGGTCTTGTGATCGATGCAGTGGGTGTTTTTGTAGTAGTCATTGGCATTGTTATGGCTGCGATTCGGCTTCTGACGCAACCATCAGCACCATTGGGAAAATACAAGCAGTTTCGACAAGATCTTGGGAGAGGTATTCTTCTTGGGCTTGAGTTCCTCGTTGCTGCTGACATTATTCGGACAGTAGCCGTCACTCCTACACTTGAGAGTGTTTTGGTGCTTGGGCTCATTGTGGTTATTCGTACTTTTCTGAGTCTGGCGCTTCAGATGGAAGTTGAAGGACGACTCCCTTGGCAAGCAGAGAAGGCTAGGACGGAACAAAGCAGACAGCCAGAAGTAAGGACATGAATGGTCAGCTAGAATCTTCAGTACGTCCGCTTCCTGACTATGAAGCAGTAAGGCAGCATCTCCCACCTAATGTGTGGGAGTATGTTCTGAATCTTCTTCAGGAGCATCCAGTTCTCGTGCGGGTTGTGCCACACCGAGCGACGAAACTTGGAGACTACCGTCCGCCCCGTCTGGGTGAACGATGGCACCGAATCACGGTGAACGAAGACCTCAATATATACGCATTCCTTGTGACATTGCTGCATGAATTGGCACATCTCCGAGTTGCTGCAATGTGTGCCACGCGAACCAAGAAGCATAAGCCTCATGGTCCCGAATGGAAAAAAGAGTTTGCTGTGATCGTTGGGCCAGTGATCGAAGAGTCAATGGTGCTGGGAGACCTTTGTGTGGCTTTGGCGGCAGCTCTGCAACGCCCCCGAGCGGCGACGTGCAGTGATCGATTACTCACACTGGCTTTGTCCCAGTATGATCCTGTCGTCGACCAATGTCTGCGCGTCGAGCAACTCGAGGTGGGCGATTGCTTTCAACTACCGGACGGCCGGCAATTTGTTCTTGGCGACCGCGTGCGAAGCCGATATCGGTGTATCGAGTTTGCGAGCGGTATTGAATTCCGGATTCACTATCTGGCTCGTGTCGTTCGGCTCGAGCTTGACTGATTCGTTCGACGGTTTGATCTCGAACGACTAGGCTGTGACACATTTCGGTAGTGTCTGCGTCGTATCGTGTTGCCGTAAAAATGCAGCGGTCTATTTGGTCGCTGCTCAATAGGGGTATTTTCGATTTTCTCCCGTTCGTCTCCGAAAACAATGACTCGGGGATCAAATCCGGTTTGAGCAAGTGCAGGGACACTACTGGTTCCTGCAGAAAGAAGTGTAAGTAAAATAAGTGTTCGCATAGGTATAGGAGTATCTAGAGGGAAGCCGGCACGGGTTTACTATGATTGCGATACTCTGAGAATGCAAGAAACAGATGTGGAGCTATTACATCCGTTACAATCGGATCATGGGCAACAAAACCGGGCCAAAGCCAGCGATATTTTTTGAGACAGCTGAAAAATTTTGCTCAACGCCAATTGCTAGCGACCGATCAGCTCTTTCATTTCCCGTACGGCTTCTGTCATCCCAACAAACACAGCCCGGGCGACGACTGAGTGCCCAATATTTAATTCTTCCATTCCCTCGAGCTGTGCTACGGGTGTGACATTGCGATAGGTAAGTC
>JAUWWJ010000366.1 GCA_030616935.1 Planctomycetaceae bacterium | reverse complement strand
TTCGATTCAGATCGATGCGGCTGTCTGCTGTACCAGCGGCCTCATCGTGCATGCTTTTACCAGCATCCTCTTCGAGATGCACGCGAACGATTCGGACGTTCCTTGGTTCAAATGCTCTCTTCGGATCAGTTACCTCGAGATGGCCCTCATATGAGAACGGGAGGTCAAATTGGCTGATCTGGTAGCCTTTTGGGAGATCGGGATAGAAGTAGTTTTTCCAATCCCATTTTGTGAATGACGCGATTTTGCAGTTCAATGCCAGGGCAGCTCGAAGAGATAGGTCAAAAGCGCGTCTGTTCATCACGGGCAAAGAGCCTGGAAGTCCGAGGCAGGTTGGGCATACCTGAGTGTTCGGCGCACTCCCGAAGGTAGTGACACATCCACAGAAAAGCTTGGTCTCCGTCTGAAGTTGCACATGAACTTCGAGGCCGATAACAGTGGTAAATGGATGGTGAGATTCAGCAGTCATAGTGGTAGTAGGAAACGCAAAGTTAAGAGGAAATCGCGGTGGTTCGTTGAAGGTGCCAGTCCGTGGTCTGTTGGTATTGATGGGCAGCCTGGAGTAAAAGTGGCTCTGAAAGGGCTGGGCCTTGGAGTTGGAAGCCGACTGGCAGGTTGCTCTTGGTGAAACCACAGGGAAATGAAATGCCGCCAATACCAGCGAGATTCGCTCCAACTGTGTACAGGTCAACAAGATACATGGCGACTGGATCGTCAGTTTTTTCACCAAGTTTGAATGCTGGCGTCGCGGAAACGGGTCCCCCGATCAAGTCAACTTTTTCAAATGCCTGTGTAAAATCGTTTCGAATGAGTCGTCGTACTCTGAGCGCCTTGGCATAGTAGGCGTCGTAATAGCCGGCTGAGAGTGCGTAGGTACCAAGCATGATGCGGCGTTTGACCTCAGGGCCGAATCCCTCTGCCCGACTGCGGCAGTACATCTCAACAAGTGGTGAGTCGAATGTAGTAATTCCCTGATCATCCGAATGGGTGCCATCCCAGCGGTGGCCGTAGTGAGCGCCATCATAGCGGGCAAGATTGCTAGAGGCTTCACTCGGGGCAATTAGATAATACGTTGGGACACCGTAGGTGGCGTGTGGCAACTCAACTTCGTGGATGGTCGCTCCAGCTGCTTCATATGCTGCAAATGTCTGTTCAACATGTCCGGCCACCTCTGGATCAAGACCTTCACCAAAGTGTTCTGCTACTCGGCCAATCCGTAGCCCTTGAAGTGGTTTTTCAAGGTCCTTTAGATAATCGGGGACCGGAGTGTTGAGTGATGTTGAGTCACCGGGGTCGTGACCAGCAATAGCTTGAAGTAGCATGGCGCACTCTTTTGCGGAGCGGGCCATGGGGCCAATTTGGTCAAGGCTTGAAGAAAAGGCGATTAGTCCACGTCGACTGACTCGGCCGTATGTTGGCTTCAAGCCGGTAATGCCGCAGAGCCCGGCGGGTTGTCGAATCGACCCGCCGGTGTCAGAGCCAATTGCCAGCGGGGCCATGTCTGCTGCAACAGCAGCAGCAGAACCCCCGCTGGATCCACCGGGCGCTCGGTCGGTGTCCCATGGGTTCCGAACAAGACCATAGGCGGAATTCTCATTCGAGCCTCCCATTGCAAACTCATCCATATTGGTTTTGCCAAGAACAATGGCATCTGCCTCACGAAGGCGTCTCACGACGTCGGCATCATAAGGGGGCCGAAATGTCTTGAGCATTTTCGACGCACAAGTAGTTTTCTGGTCGGTTGTGCACAGGACGTCTTTCACGGCAACGGGCAGCCCGGCGAGTGGCCCGAGTGGTTTGCCTTGCGCACGAGCTGTGTCGATAGCCTCTGCCTTGGCAAGTGCACCGTCGCGGTCGACTGAAAGAAAGGCGTTGATTGTGGGGTTGGTGGCTTCAATTCTGTCAAGAAACGCTGTGGTGCATTCCACAGAAGTGGTTTCACCTTTTTGTAGGGCCGATGCCAGTTCAGCGGCAGAAGTCGTTGTTATTGTCATTGGGTGCTGGTCTCTTCCTTCGATACAGCGTCACTGTGCACTATGCGGATCCCGACTCACCAAGAACCGCTGGGACAAGAAAACATTCGTCGTCATGGTGTGGTGCACAACGAAGGGCTTCGGCAGTTGTGAGTGAGGGGACGGGACGATCCTCTCGAAATACATTTTGAGAATCGAGAGGGTGGGCGAGTGGTTCCACTTCATCCGTATTGATTTCAGACAGACGAGAGACAAACCCGACAATTTTAGAAAGCTCTTCGGTCAGGCTTGAGAGTTCGGCATCGCTCAGTGCCAGTCGTGCAAGCATTGCAACCTTGACGACATCCTCGCGGGAGAGGGTTGGTTCTGTGTTCTCTTGAGCAGGCATAGTCAAGTCTTTCGTAGATTGAAACGAATGAATTGGTGGATGCGACGATCCGCTGATTGTTGAGGATTTCTCAAATATCAGGACACCGAGGCCGCCGGTTTGCGAATGCTCAGAATAGCACAATGAGCCGAAAGTACATTACGGTCTTGCACGTGGACCGGCTGGAACAGTTTCCTCGGCTGAAGATTTTGACTTCTCAACCTTTGGCAGATGGAAAGGCTTTTGGCGTACCAACTTTGTAACCCGGCCACTGCGAATACATTGAGTACAGACCAGCATGGTTTTATTCTCACCACTTGGAAGAGTAACCCGTATGCGTTGGAGGTTTGGTTTGAATTTTCGCCGAGTGATTCCGGTGATCTTCGTACCGACGCCGCCAAGGTATTTCTGCTTACCACGGATGGTAACAGAGTTCCCCATCGAGAACCCTTTTCCGCAGATTTCACAGCTACGCGCCATCGCATCACCTTTTCCTAAATAAAAACCTTGTCCGAACCAAGTTCCCATGATACCGGAGACTCGGGAAGCCGCAAGATGAGTCACGCAGTCTGGTTCTAGTAACTATTTGACGACGGCTCTTTCGACGTTAT
>JAUWWJ010000039.1 GCA_030616935.1 Planctomycetaceae bacterium | reverse complement strand
TCTGTAGCTCTTCAATAGCTCGGCGGGCGAGTGGTCGACTGGATCTCGCATATGTTTCAAGCGCAGATGCCCGACGTTATGGGACCAGCCGGCTGAACTTGCCAGGGAGCCATGACTCGAGAGATGGAGACGTTGATATAGCAGCCGGAAGCGACATTCCTGATATGAGAAGGAGGTCACCTCCCTCCCGGACCCATGCATCAAGCTCAAGAAGGCGATCGTCTGAAATGCCTCGTGTCACCGCATTTCCACAGATTATCGCCTTGTCGATGCCGTCAAACGTTAGCCCCGGAGGGCCAAATACAGAAGAGAGTGGAAGCGATTCGGAACGTGGCTCAGGAGAAACCACAAGCATTCGTGACCCATCTTCCCGAGCCGCAAGTCGAGACGCTCTTGTTGCATTCTCAAGGTCGCCGAGAAGCATCAAGACTTCCTGACTTGATTCCAGTAGTCGCGGGATAGGTATTATTTTTGAAGCAACCACCTCTGTGAGATGCGATCTGTCTGCATTTGGTTCCGTCGTGTCGATGACCATGGCCCGAATGGTGCTGTCTCGGCCACCAATCTTTACAAGAAGCCTTGCGGCCCATTGTGTGTCGTTTATCGAAGTGGGACGAACCAGTGGTGATCGAAGCCATTGTCCATCTGGGTCCTGCGCTTCTACAGCAACGTAGCGAGTTGATGGTTGCGCAAGAGACTGTGGAATTCGAAGTGTCACCGGCGCCCAGTGTCCTGCACGAACAATTCCGTTGAGGCCAATTTCAGCCGAGAACTCCTGACTGTCAGATGTCGCCATACCGACCACCGGTGTGGCAATCAAAAAAAGGAAGCAGAGTATGAGTTGCCTAGGAATCATTATGGCTTCTCCGCATCGGGGCAGGTACAAGAAATTTGCCCGCAGCCAGGACAGCCTTGTCCGTATTTTTTTGCAATTGCCTGCTCGAGGTCGACATCGACAACATTTGCAATGGTTGCGAGCCATGCCAAGACATCAGCAAACTCCAAGGCCTGCTCTTCAGGTGAGCCGCTTCGTAAGGCAGTTGCGAGTTCCCCAATTTCCTCTGTCAGCCACATGAATGTTCCTTCGACACCACGCGCAGCATCCTTGTCGTGGTACATATTGCGAATGAGCTGTTGGAACTCACGAAGTGTCATCTTGTGTCTACTCGATTAGAGTCGTCCTGGTCATGTCCGTCGAAACTCCCAACCTTTGATGATACCAGAGCGGAACTTTGGAGGCATGTAGATGGTCTGCAATGCCGCATGGTGCTAACAAGGACCCGATATTAGGCGGAAGCAGCGGTTTTCTGTCTCTATACGGATGCCATAGGTTCTTGGGGGTAGCAAGAGTTCAGAGAGGGTGGACAATCAAGAAGGTCTGCTAAATTAGACTTGTGGTTCCGGGGCCACATTATTCTGAGAAGTGCCTGGGTTATCTTGGAAAGGCAAGTTTTTAACTGATCATGTCTGCTCATCAATCAGTCAAAATTTTTGATACGACGCTTCGAGACGGAGAACAGTCTCCGGGTGCAAGCATGAATCTCACCGAGAAGATTGAGGTTGCGCATGCATTGTCTCAATTAGGAGTTGATGTCATTGAAGCGGGTTTCCCAATTGCTTCTCCCGGTGACTTCGAATCAGTTCGCGAAATCGGTCGTGCAGTTCGAGAGCCGGTGATTTGTGGCCTCGCTCGGTGCAACGACAGTGATATAGACCGCGCCTGGGAAGCACTCACTGAAGCAGCCCGCCCTCGAATTCATGTGTTTTTAGCAACGAGTGCAATCCACCGTGAGTTCAAACTCCGGATGGATGAAGACGAGGTCGTTCGGCGAGCGGTAGCAGGTGTCCGTCGGGCAAGAGAAAAATGTGGAGATATCGAGTTTTCGCCAGAGGATGCTGCTCGTACAGAAATAGATTTTCTTTGTCGCGTGGTTGAGGCGGTCATCGATGTTGGAGCGACTACCGTTAATATTCCAGATACCGTTGGGTATGCTACGCCGCAGCAAATGTTTGATGTGATCCATGCGCTTCGGAATCGTGTCCCCAATATCGATAAGGCAGTTCTGAGTGTTCATTGTCATGACGATCTTGGGTTGGCGGTTGCAAACAGCTTGGCAGCTATTCAGGCTGGTGCTGGTCAGGTTGAGTGCACTATCAATGGGATTGGCGAACGAGCTGGGAATTGTTCACTTGAAGAAGTCGTGATGGCTCTCAAGACGCGAGCCGACTTGTATAAGTGCCAGAGTCGAATTGCTACGCAGCGGTTAGTACCAACGAGTCGACTTGTTGCGAATATCACAGGAATTCAGGTGCCACGAAACAAGGCCATTGTTGGACGGAATGCGTTCGCCCATGAGGCGGGCATTCATCAGGATGGCATGCTGAAAGATCGAAGCACATATGAAATCATGCGTCCAGAGGACGTTGGGCTTGAACGGACTGATCTGGTGCTTGGTAAACACAGTGGTCGAGCAGCTCTGGCAGACCGGGCAGCCGTTCTTGGTTATCAGTTGACAGGAGAACAGCTTCAGACAGTTTTCGAACAATTTAAACTGCTGGCAGATCGGAAGAAAGAAATCTATGACGGAGATATTGCAGCACTCTGTGAACAGCAATTTGCCGTGTTGCCAGAGCTTTTCGTTTTTGAAGGGTACTCGGTTTCGTGCGAAAGTGGCAATGCGCCGACAGTGACGCTTCGCGTTAAACAAGATGGAAAAAGTCAGGTAGTGTCGATAACAAGTGGCGACGGTCCAATTGATGGCATCTTTCTTGCGATTGAAAAAATAACAGGCATCACAACGGTCTGCCGTGATTTTCGGGTGCAGGCCGTCACAGTCGGGAAAGACGCTCAGGCAGAAGTGTCCGTTGAGCTTGAAGCAACTTCTGAGCGATATAGAGGACAACTGCACCGAGGGAGAGGTGTGTCAACTGACTCACTAGAAGCGTCAGCAAAAGCATTTCTTGCCGCAGTGAATCGTGTCGCCATCGGAGGCAAGCCAAGGCTTCATCCTCAGCAGCTCTGATCGCTCTGTGATTCGTTTCAAGGGTCATGTTTTTAAATAGCTTCTTCTCCTCGTTCTCCTGTGCGAATGCGGACGCATTCATCCATCGGTAGAATGAAAATTTTTCCGTCACCAATCTCTCCAGCTAATCCGGATCGGCCACTCTTCTGAATCGCTTGGATGGTTGGCTCAACGAATTCATCATTAATAGCTATTTGAAGTTGGACCTTGCGTAAGAGATTAATTGCAATTTCATGACCACGGTAAGTCTCCGCGTGACCAAGTTGCCTGCCGAAGCCTTGGACATCGAGGATCGTCAAACGAAAGACCTCAACGTCTGACAAGGCTTGTTTGACTCGTTCGAGTTTGTCGGGCTGGATGATTGCAATAATCAGTTTCACCGGATCCGCCTTTGAGTTTGTGTCAATAATAACCAGCTTACGTCATGGTACCCTTTCTAGAACTAAGCATACGGATGCCCCGACCTGAGCGAGCTAGGCGGACTGCTCACTCAAGCCATTGGGGCATCCATAAATGGAGGGTTTATAGACACAGGTGCATGGTTTGCTCACGTGTATTTAGCTGGTGAATAACGATTTTTGTTGCCATCTATGACTACTGTGCTCCTTGAAAGGATCAGCAGACACGTCATGTTTTCAAAGAAATGCGAGGGCGTTAATCATTGAGGCATCACGATAGAATGTTTGGTTACGCACTCAAGATCGCTCTCGTGGGCATATTTCCTCACAATCCTAAAATGAATCATTGCAAGTTCTGTGCCGATATGGCATGTGCCTATCGCCGCAGAAACTGGGGTTCAGTAAGACTCTGTATTTCTTGCCTGTGTGTTCCCGTTTGTACGTTTTATTGGTCAGTCAAGATTCCACTGAAGTCCCGTATTCATGCACTTGGTGCCTGTATTTCGGGCAGGTGAAAAAGGTCCCGTTATGAAGAATCTCCAGTCATGCAGAAATGACTCTGAGGCGATGCATTCACGCATTGCTCGTGAGTTCCATCTCGTAACGGGGCATGAGCTGCCGCCTCCGACGGCCGTCGAAATCGAAAACTTCTCCGGGAGCCAATTTCGCGGAGGACGACTCAAAGCAATTGAACGGCTACAGAAGATCGAGCCAATTAAATATGGTCGAACAAGGAATTTTGTCTCAGGCGATGTTACGAAGTTGTCTCCGTGGCTTCGTCACGGAGTGTTGTCTCTAACAGAGGTTCGTGATGTAGCTCTTTCAAAAGTACAGCAAGCATCGCAAGCTGAAAAACTTATTGCCGAATTGGGATGGCGAGATTATTGGCAGCGGGTTCGTGCAGCTCGCCCTGAGGGAGTGTGGCATGATTTCGAAACTCCCGCCACAAGGCATCGAGGGCAGGTAATTGACCATCTTCCAGATGCGGTTGCGCGTGGGGAAACTGGCTTGGACTGCATCGATGCATTTTGTAGAAAACTTACACACGATGGTTGGCTTCACAATCACGAACGGATGTGGCTTGCATCGTGGCTTGTTCATACTCGCAAAGTGACTTGGAGGGTGGGTGCCGCCTGGTTTCTTCAGCATCTGCTCGACGCTGATCCCGCCAGTAATAATTTTTCATGGCAGTGGATTGCGGGAACGTTCTCAAGCAAGCCATATATTTTCAACCGCGAGAATTTGGAGCGTTTTACTGCTGGGATTTATTGTGAAACGTGCCCTGCTTTCGGGCATTGTGATTTTGAAGGGACATACGAACAGCTTAATGAAAAGTTGTTTATGAATGATTCTGATGAGCGAAAAGTGAGACTTACGATACCGCCAGTAGTGTCATGGTGCTCTTCAGACATTCCTGGTAAATCGCTTGTATGGATGACTCTTGACTCACTTTCGGCTTGTTCTCCTGCCAAACTTCACTTTCCAGAATCACCGGCAATTTTTGTATTTGACCAGCACTGGCTATCTGATGAACGTCCCTCCTTTAAGCGCATAGCGTTTATTTGTGAGTGTCTAGCAGATCTTCCAGATGTGGAAATATGGTTTGGAGATACTGCTACGGTTTTGCAGGAGAGAGCTCGCGCGAATAGTGCGAATGCTATCAGTGTGGCGAACACATCTTGTCCTGCCGTGCGTCAGGTTGTCGACAGGCTGGCTAGTACAACGCCAGTTGTTCCTTTTGATTGGCCGTCTTTCTGTGACGCCAGTAAAGTAAAGGATCTCGGCAGATTTTCGAGGTATTGGAACAAAGTTTCGAAGACGGCCTTGAGGCCCACGTTCACTGATGATCGGTTCTAAAGCACGCCGATCGATTCAACCCACTGGCAGAGCTTAGATGCTCTTTCCGTTTCATCTCCTAACGTGATCTCACCGACAGGGAGACCGGCTTGGCGAAGTCGTTTCAGGGTTTTTTGATACTGCTGGCTCCCTTCCTCTTTGTTTTTTTCCGTGGTCGTAGTGCCAAAGAGCACCCAACGGAAACGATCTGGTGAGGCTTCGCGGATTCTTGTTCGGCGAGGTATGTCAGCATCGATCAGGCAGACCCCGCGAGCTATCGTGTCGAATCGATTTGCTCCCAGCCAAGCGAATGTCCCGCCTGCTTTTGAGCCGGCAAAGGCAATTCTGGTTGGATCAATTTCGCAGCGTTGTGCTAATGCACCAATTGTCTTTCCGACCCGCTCCAGATCTGCTTGCCGCCAACTGCCGGAATCTGAAGATGGTATTAAAACCAGGGCAACTCGATATTGGGCAACAGCCTCCCGCCAGTTCGATGTCCAGACGGTCACAGCTTTTTCTGAGAGCATCCCAGATGGCTCGTCAAAAAACACGAGAACACCAGCCGGCGGGCCATCCCGCCGTTCCGGAATAAGTGCCCACGAAGGTTCCGCTACTTCTGGGATTTCAAGCTTCACGATTGCAGGTGGTGGGGTGGCCTTATTGGTTGCGTCGAATTCAGGAACCTCATTTGGAGGTTTTTCAGGGAAAGGTGCGGTTGTGACTCGGACCTTCCGGGACGTTTTTGAGTTGCGAATCTTGAGGACAATATCAGTATTGATTGTGAGTCCGCCGAGGAGGCCGGCTAATTGGTTCGATGATGTGATTGATCGAAGAGGAAGATCGTCTTCATTGGTTTGTGAAACTATTGCAGCGTGAGTGATCACGTCTTGAGGCTGGATGCCAGCTTTCTCTGCCGGACCGTTCGGCCATGTCCACTTGACAGCGACGCCCTCCTCCATGCTTTTTGCATTACTCTTCGACGGCTGACGCACTGGGGCAATGCCAAGCATTGACCGCTTCCACGGTGGTAGTTTGCCAGTGAGAACAGCACGGATTGATAGTGGTGCTTTTTTCTCCGGACGTTGAACGGTGATTTCGAGAGTGTCGCCTGCCAATTTAGGTGTGAGTGCATGTCGTACATCTGCAATGCGTTGTATCGACTGACCATTTATTTGAGTAATGAGATCGCCACTTTTGAGGCCCGATTTGGCGGCTGGTGAGCCAGTTCGGACTATTTCTATAATAGGGCGTCCATTGATAGGGTCCGTTGTTGAGTAGCCAATTCCCAACAGCCCAGGCTTGAGTGTCTCCCCTTTCTTGAGTCGAGGAATGAGCGGAATAATGTCGTGCATAGGTATGGCGAACCCGACACCCGAGTCATACAACTCGGTTCCTGTAGACATGCCTGCAGTCTCTGCAGGAAGTGGTGCAATGATGCCAAAAACCTTCCCCTCAATGTTGAGTAAAGGCCCGCCGTAATTCACGGGCGATATTGCCGCATCGGTTTGAATGGCTCTGCCCCAGCATCGTCCTACCGCAGAAACAATACCTATAGCGATGCTCGGCTCATAGAGATCCCATACTCGGCCAACAGCAAGTGCCCATTCACCGGGTCGCACGTTTTTTCGAGGAACAAATTCAGCTTCAGTGAGTGGCTCTTTGGGATCACACTTGAGAAGAACAAGGCGGCGATTGAGGTCTCGTCCAGTGACTCGCCCCACCAGTCGTTTAGGCGACTGCTTTGAGCTTTCAGTTATTTTTTTCTTTGGTGGTAGCGTGATAACTACTTCTTCAATATCAGAGGGGACGGCAAATTCAGTAGTAAGAATCCAGCCATCGGCTCCAACAACAAGACCGCTCGATGGACCTGCAGTCGGTGTTGCTTCACGCGCACCTTGTAGGGTGGCTATAGATAAACCAGTTGGTTCAATTCGGACAACGGAATCAGCGATTCCGTTCAGAGCCTTTTGGAAAGCTGTTTGTTCGGCGAGGACTCGCTCGGGTGGTGTCTGTTGTGTGGCTTGAGCCGGGTAGCACGGGTTCACAGACACGGCACAAAGAAACCATACACCCAGCATCAAATGAATTGAAGTAATTCGTCTGAAGACACCATTCATTTTTCACCTTTTCCCTCTGGATTCGGTAAGAGAGGGGACGACGCCCAAATCTACCAGGACGATTCTCCCATTACGTATGATATTCAATTGAATGGGATCACCAGGAATAAGATAAGAGAGTTCTTGGCGAAGGCCTCGCTGTGATGTGACGGTGCGATTTCCAACCGCGACAATAAGATCATCGGCCTGCAAGTCAGTTTCGGCAGCCTGCGTGTTTGGCACAATCGCCTCCACGAAAGGTGGTGTCAAATTAAGTAAATCGGGAACTAACTCCAGGCCAAGTGACCGGATGTCAAAATCCGAAGCCTCTTTCTCACCTGCAAGTGATTCGTTGTTTCTTCCGCTTAAGATAGCTTCAAGTCCAAGAGCCAACTCGTTCGTTGGGATTGCGTAACTCAACCATGTCGCATTTTCGGCAGATCGTAATTCCTTACCAAGCATGCCAATGCAATTCCCCTGCCAAGTAATGAGACATCCACCAGGAGAGCCTGGGTTGTTGGTTGTGCAATCCAGAATATAGACATCTCCACGATATGCAGCCTCGTGAGACCCTCGGCGGGCTCGAAGCGGTACGTGGGCCGCAATAACGCCCTGTTGAATGCTTACCCGCTCGTCACCAACTGCTACCCCGAAAAGATTTGACAAAGCCAGCACACGGGTTCCAACAACTTGTCGAGGTGAGTCTGCCGAAAGCTTAAAAAAAGGCAAATTAGTGCCATCTATTTTTAAGACTGCTAATTCTCGGCGAAGGTCCGCACCAACGAGGCTCGCGGTATAACGGCGGCCATCATCGAGAACGCAATCAATCACTTCTGAGTCGATTGCTGTACTCAGTACGGTCAGGATATGGCCCGATGGAGAGACGAGTATCCCTGTTTGGTATGACTCCAGGCCACGAATACCACCTGCTCCGTAGAGTTTCACGACACGGCTTGCAGCATCCACGCTTACTGCTGTGACGTCACCACCCATCGCTCGAGTGGGGCAGAGAGCGAGAGAAGTAACCCCCAGTACTATGGCTACTTGGAGTGTTCTTGAGCACACGGCAGTTTGGTGTTGGGTTCTCAAATTCATCTACTTTTGTTGCTCACCCTTCTCAAAGTGGAATGTAGCAAATCGGTCGCCGTCATAGTCGACAGTCAGATGCGTTGGCTGCCAGTATGGCCCGCGTTTACTTAGTCCAGTGAAATGCAGGTCGCACGAAGTAGAGGAGGATCCAAGAAAAAATGTTACGTGTGAAACATTTCCAAATTCATCAATAAAAAATCGAGAACGACAGCTGCTTGTTGTCAGTTCAAGAACATCAGCCAATTGGTTTGTGGATGTTGAATAAAGTGGCTGCTGCCCCCAGTAGGTGATACGTCCGTCAATATTCTGTGCACCTTCTGTAAGTAGACGTCGCCACATTGTTAATGCTGCTAGCATGCCGCCTGATCCTGGAGGGCTTGAGTCAAACCCAGCTTCAGCAGAGAGGCCTGCATCGGCAGCAGCCTGTTCCCAACGAGATATTCCGGTTGGAAGAGAAATTGTTGCCGACTGGTCACTCAGTTCAATCTCAAAAGAGCCGCCGGTCTCAAGCTGTCCGTGGTATCGCCACGATGTATCTTGTTTTTCAGAGGCTGATTTTCTGCGTTGGAGAACCTCACGGACCCGTTCAAGTTCGATTCTGTTGAAATAAAAGTTGGCGTAGCCAAAACGAGGTTCATAGAATTTTTGAATTGACTCTGGAAGGTCTGCCGGATCGGGGGCCAAAGGATTTGGCTTGGGTTCTGGGCTGTCGCCAGGTTTGTTTTCTGACAGGGGAGCTCGGCGTCCAGCCATGAGTTCATTGAGCATTGCAGGTGTGTGAACTCCGGCTAGCTCAACAAAAATTTCACTTGGTCTTCCAGCTCTCCGGAAGACCACAGGAATCCGCCAGCCAGCTGGCAGGGTC
>JAUWWJ010000259.1 GCA_030616935.1 Planctomycetaceae bacterium | reverse complement strand
TGGACAATGGGTCTCAGGTAGTCACATTCACGAATATATGCAGGCTGTTTTCCGCGGGCAGAATCAATAGCTGCCTGCACAGCGATACAACGATTGTGCCCAACGACAACAATCAACTTGGCGCCTGCTGCAGCACAGCCAAACTCCAGACTGCCAAGCACTTCTGGTGTTACGACGCTTGCCGCTACACGAACATTAAAAATATCACCAATATCAAGATCAAAAATAATCTCTGCTGGAGTCCGTGAATCAACACCACTCAGCACCACTGCCATGGGATGCGAACTTTCAGCAGTAGCATTAACAAGTCTATTGAAATCACGTTCCAGACGAAGACCTTCTTGGAACCGTTGGTTACCTGCAAGCAAATAATTCAAAACTTTATCTGGTGTTAAATGCTCCTGTAATTCACGGCTTGAAAAATCAACAAACTGGATTCGATCTTCAATTGCATACTTGTCACGAAAGCCTCGAGTACTAACCTGCACGCCACGGGCTGGACCAATAACATCGCGGTATTCTTTGATCAAAGAAAGAATATCAGGTTCAATGTAGACGGTATCGTGTGCATCGACCACAAAATGCTTGCCTGGTTCAATATCGTCGAATGCCTTCCGTAATGCAGCTCTATTCAAAAAACTAACCTGACTTGCTAATTGAATCCTCGTTACGTCACCACCTAGGTGATGTTCTACTACTAATCGCATTGGCTTCCGAAGATTGCTCCAGAGAATAAATATTGTGCTCGCCGCAAGGCCAATAAGAATTCCAATAAGTGGATCGGTCAAAACTATTGCGACCAAAGTAACGAGCCAGGGAATGAATTGATATCTGCCAGCTCGCCAAAGCTCTGCTATGACCTGAGGACTCGCCAGTTTCAGACCCGTGGCAATCAAAATGGCTGCGAGTGCCGATAGTGGGATGAGATTGATAGCCTGAGGAAAAAGCACAACCGCAATTGCCAACAGAGCTCCGTGCAAGATTGTAGAAATCTTTGTTCGGGCACCTGCATCGATATTCACACTTGATCGAACGATTTCGCATGTCATTGGAAGCCCACCCGCCATCCCCGAAACAATGTTTCCAATACCTTGGGCTATGAGTTCCCTGTTCGGGGATGTGCTTCGCTTCTCTCGATCAAGTCGGTCGACAGCTTCCAGCGTGAGAAGCGCCTGCAGTGAGCCGACAAGCGCGATAGTAAGCGCTGCTGAAAAAACTACTGGTTTCGTGATCTGACTGAAATCTGGATTCGGCAGTAATCCAAAAAAACCACGAATTGTCTCTGGTAAAGGAACCTCTACTTTATGACTCGCCGTGATAATCCACGTTCCACCGAGTTGGTCAAAAACCAGGCTGCAAAGTACACCAAAGAGAACAACAACCAGTGGTGCCGGAACACCAGTTTTTTTTAAAAGAGGCACTCTTCCCCAAAAGTAAATGATGGCGAGAGACACAAAACCAACAACAATTGCGCCCGGATGCAGATCACCAAGAATTTCCAGAAGTTCTGAAAATGTATTTTGCTTGTCTGGCTGAAAAAATGACATCTCACCCTCTGGGTCGGTGTCATGACCGAACAAGTGGGGAATCTGTTTCAGGATCAGAATGACCCCGATTGCAGAAAGCAAACCACGGACAACACTCGAGGGGACAAACGACTTGATGAAGCCCCCGCGAATAATTCCCAACACAATCTGAATCACGCCAGCAAGAGCTACCGCAACTAACAATCCTTCAAACGAACCGATTGCTGCAATCTCTGCTGCCACGACTGCAGTCAACCCGGCAGCTGGACCGGAGATGGTTACCTGGGCATTGCTGAGAGGACCAACCACGAGGCCTGCAACAATACCTGCAACAATACCTGCAAGAGGAGGAGCATTTGAGGCAAGTGCAATGCCGATGCAAAGCGGTAGCGCAACAAGAAAAACGACGATGCCAGCCAGCACATCATCCCTGACGTGACCTCCTGTGCTGGTGCCACCTTCTGTCAACTGAGTACCCACTTTTATTCTTACTTTCTTATTTCGAGTATCACGGTACTGAAGGGACAATACTGAAATTAATGATAAGGCAGCATCAATATTCGGCACATGAAATTTGAATCAAACATTCTGTTTTTACCGGAGTTATCGGCTAAATTAATTGCTTTCGCTTATTTCACGAGGATCAACATTCTGGCAAAATTGCTTCCTGTCGATTCGTACGCAAAGATAGAAGAAAGTATTGGTAATCGACAACTCGTTTGGGGTTTTTATGACAAACGCACGTTTTCTGCCCATTTACCGTCTCTTTATACAGACCTTTCTTTGTTTATTTCTTGTCTCTTCGTGTCTTCCAATGATACGAGCAGACCAATCAGAGACGAGCAAACTCGATAAAAACACTATTTACCGACTTGATCTTTTCACGGAAACATTAAAACCGAATTCAAAAAAAGATCTCAAACCAGGTGCCGTCTATTTCAGGTTCTCGCGAATTTCTGGACACCATGTCTGGAGTCGCTTCAGTGAAAAACACATTTTTGAATTTGCAATGGGACCCGGATCCGTTCAACCAGCTTGGAGATTCGACATTCGTGAGGGAAGGGATGATCAACTCCGTCTACTCGAAGAACGTTCGCCCGAGCTTTACAAACGACTTCTGGTTCAGGGTGCCCGCCCCATGATTAAACTTTTGGACAATGGCCGGTGGGATCTTGATCTTGCATCTCATGAAGGACGAGTCTTTGATATTGAAACAGGTGGTCGTTGGGAATGGCACGGTGGCCGTCGAGTTCGCGTCGTACACACCGGTGGCCAAAGCTGGACATATCAAGAACACACGTATCGCCCGTCCTATGCAGTTGACAGCGCTTGGTAGCAACCGCCAACGCCATAGTCACTTCCATCTTATCTCAGCGAATTGCTGTTCGAAACGTGCTGCTTCACGCATTGTTGCGGCATGAATTTCTGCGATCATGGAAAGATCATTGCAATACCCGCCACCGCAGACGATAGCCACAGGCACACAATTAGTCAAAGCGGTGGTAAAGACGAGACGGTCGCGCAGCAAAAGTCCTTCTTGAGAAACACCGAGACGACCTAAACGATCTCCTTCATACGGGTCCGCCCCAGCAATATAGAAAATAATATCTGGCTTAAATTTCGAAAAAGAAACTTCTAAAGCTCTCTGTAACGCAGCAAGATAGCTCTCATCCGATGTGCCATCAACTAACGGAACATCTAACGAACTTGGATATTTCCTTAACGGAAAGTTTTTTTCACCATGTAGTGATAGTGTGAACACAGAATTGTCATGCGTAAAAATTTCGGCCGTTCCGTTTCCCTGATGAACGTCACAATCGATGATTAGCACTCGTTGAACAAGTCCTCGGTCCTGAATTTCTCTTGTAGCTACTGCCGTATCATTAAAAATACAAAAGCCCTCACCCCAGTTGGTCCCCGCGTGATGAGTGCCACCTGCAAGGCTCGCTGCCACCCCGTCACGTAAAGCAGAGACTGCTGCATCGACTGCAGCGCCGGTGCTCCGAAGCGATCGCTCAACAAGTTCCTCACTCCACGGAAAACCAATACGCTGAATTTCCGCGTGTGTAAGTGTCCCACGGAAGACTCGGCCCAAATACTCAGGGCAATGCACCCGACGTAATTCCTTGTCATTGGCGGCATGTGGTTCAATGAATGCAAACGGTGTACCCGTCGCAACGTCTCGCTCGAGACGCTGCCGAAGCATCTCATACTTCTGAACAGGAAAACGATGCCCCTCTGGCAACGGAAGGGGATATTTATCGCAAGGATAGAGTCGCATTTAATTAACCAAAAAGGAATGCCTAATTCATCAACACGCAGTGCTTACGGGGTATGCACCAATCAATAGACATCACTCATAAAATAAAAACCCAAACTACTATTCC
>JAUWWJ010000484.1 GCA_030616935.1 Planctomycetaceae bacterium | reverse complement strand
TTCTGTTCTGCTGAAAGTGTTTTCTTGATCTCCGGTGGAGGCATGACCTCTTCGGGATCTTCAGAATAAATCCGGTCGAGCAGAACTGTTGAGTCAGGGTCACCAGCAATGATTGCTCCATACTCAATAGCATCATCTCGACGATCAAGGCGAAGGTCAGCCTTTCGACTCGCCGAGTCTGCTCCGTGACAGGAAAAACAGTTTTCAACCAAAATCGGTCGAATATGTTCGTTATACGAAAGCGGCTCTGCAGCTACGATGTTCCTCGGCATCAGACCCACGGTAGACAGAACAAACAGCAGGCCAGATAGATACAGAGGCATTTGATGGCGTTGTATAAAAAACCGCATCACAGAGGGCTCCATTGATGTAACTCCAGAGAGTCTTTTGGGAACACCCACGTCGCCGTTTGATGGCTGAAAGCCGTTAAACGCGGATCCCAAGAGGGATCGATCAGCGGGGCAAGCACATATGTCCACTGGTATACATCTATTATTAGCACGTTTTTTCCGTAACGGCAAGAAAGTCTCAGCGTCTATGAAGTGTGAAAGTACCAAAAAAAGGACTTTTCATACTAAAACGGAATGCTGTCATTTCTGGGGCATCTGGAGCTTTCCTTAAGCATTCAGGATTGGCATTTGTGGGTCATGAATGACGCGAGGCGGTGATGGTTTTCTTGGTGGAGAAAAAAGCACGTAAGATGCCATCATGTCTTCTGGGTTTGGCATACACGCATATTCAAACATGAGTTTTCTTTTTCGTCTGCAGGATGTCTAAAAAATGAATCGATACATTCTTCCCATACTCTGCTTTGTAGTTTGTTGGGTGCCTATGCTCGTCGCAGCTGAGCCGCTGGAATCCCATCAAGATGAATGGCAATTGATTACGAAAGCGATGCGTGAAGGAAAGCCAAAGACTGGAAGAGATTTGCTCGTAGGCATTGAACAAGATGCTATCAAAAGCAAACAGTGGGATGAGGTTGCTCGTGCGATTGCGACGCGCGTCTTACTTGAGAATTCAGATCGCCCTGGTGACGATCCACAGCGGTTGATTGATCTGGATGCTGCAATACAAGGTGTACCAGTACAAACTCGTGGTGCCCTCCAAGCCATTCAGGCCAACTGGACATGGAACTTTTTCCAGATGAATCGTTGGCGATTTGCACAGCGAACAACACAAGCGCAGAGCGACACAAATCGTGATCTGTCGGAAATCAACTCATGGGATCTTCGTCGGATTGTTCTTGAAATTCGTGATCAATTCGAGAAGGCGCTTTCTGATGATGGAGGGCTGAAAGGTTTGCCTGTTGAAGACTGGGCCATGCTTGTCGAATCGGGTTCAATGGGCGATGCCTATCGGCCGACTCTCTGGGATGTTGTGGTACGGGATGCTATCGCGTTTCATCAGACAGGTGAACGGGGGCTGGTTGATCCCGAAGATGCATTTGAGCTTGAGGCATCGAGCCCGGCTCTCCAGGACGTCAATATCTTCCAGACGTGGAAGCCTGCCCGAGCTGAAGGGGAAAAAGAATCGGTAACGGATAAAGATTCACCAGTCCTTCAAGTCATCAGGTTCTATCAGAAGATCCTGAATTTTCATGCAGATGATGAAGATCAGACGGCCTTTCTCTCGGCAGATCTTGACCGTCTTATCTGGGCACGTGGTGTGGCAGTTGCTGACGCAGAAGCTGAACCAGACGATGCCATTCAAAAGGCTCTATCAGATTTTATTGACCAAAATGGTGATCATGAAATAAGTGCGCTGGCGCGAGTCGCCCTAGCAGAGATCCTTCGTCCAAAAAACCCAGCCGAAGCCAGAGCGGTTGCACTCGAAGCTGTTGAGCGTCACCCACAAAGTGTTGGTGCAAAACAATGCCACAACCTTATTGCACAGATTGAAGCCAAGGAATTGGCTGTTGCAACAGAACGCACCTGGGCCAATC
>JAUWWJ010000218.1 GCA_030616935.1 Planctomycetaceae bacterium | reverse complement strand
GAATAAATCACCGTGAATGCACATTGCTTGTGCTTGAATGAATACCACAGGGGCCCAAAATGCATCTCGTAGTGTTCTTGGTGCTGAAACTTTGGCATCTCCGGATCATTGAGCGGCCGCCAATACACATCATGATTTCCTGCAACTGGAAACCAGGGGCATAACAAACGGTTCATAATTGCCTTGAACTCACGCATCTGAATAAGCCATTCGGCCGTCTGGTTATACCCATTGATAAGATCACCGACTGTCATAACGAGGTCAGGCTCAATGAGATTGACATCCCGAACAGCGTCTGCAAGCACATCAACACCTTCTGGTTGCCCCCCGGTCCGATCTCCGAACACCGCAAACGTAAACGCGTCTTCTTCAGAAGGAAGTGGCAGAGCGATCTCACTTGAACGAGTGGTAAAAAACCGTTGTGCAGTTGGTTGCATTGTCTTATGAGGGTTTCCATGCCGATGGAGATGGCGGTCATGGGACAAATGAGGAGTTTCGTCCTTGGATTCAGTCTTTTCTTTCTCGATGGATGGACTAATGGCCATTATTTGTTCGACACCCAAAATAGAGAACACTCCGACACAAACAATAAACGACAGTTGTCGCAATACAGTCTGCTGAAGGCAGCATCGCCAGAATCGGATCGTCATGAAAACCTCTCCCTCAAAACATGAACACTGAGACACCTAAACTGAAACATCGCACAACATAACGGCCTCCCGGAGGCCAACAAATGGATCCCGCGTTGGTATAAACTCCTGCCCCACATACCCCTTATAGCCAATGGCCAGTAATTTCTTCATGATCGGCGGGTAGTTAATTTCCTGCGATTCGTCCAGTTCTCCTCGTCCAGGATTTCCGGCAGTGTGCACATGACCAATAATATCTTTGCACTCCTCAATTCGACGGATCACATCGCCGTTCATAATCTGGACGTGATAGATATCAAAAAGTAATCTCACATTATCTGAGCCTACACGCCGAAGCATATTGGCAACAGCATCAACATTATCACCTTGGTAGCCAGGATGTCCCTTCATGGGGTGGCTATCATCACGAGTGTTCAGGTGTTCGAGACAAATTGTTACATTTTTTTTCTCTGCGTAGCCAGCTATTTTCTTGAGCCCGGTAACACAATTATCGAAAGCTTCTTCATCAGTCATGGCACCACTTGCTGGATCTTCAGCATCACGCCACTTAAATCCCGTAAAGGCAATGACTGCTGGAATGCCGGCTGCCGAACAACTGTCAATCATCTGTCTTGTGCGTGCAATTACTTCATCCTGATATTTTGGATTATTAAATCCCTTGATATACGGCTTACCGGGCATGCCGTTGGACGCTATCGCGCATGTGAGGCCATGTTCCTTCAGCATTGGCCAATGATCTGGCTTTGTAAGTTCGATAGACACACAGCCGAGTTCATTTGCAACCTGACACTGCTTCTCTATGCTCCACTTCTCACCCATGGAACCAAAACACCAGGAAACAATTGATTGCTTGATGTGACCTTGAGAAGCCGCGACTGAACCCCGTACCTCCGCCGACGTAGCCGCAATTGCTGCTCCAGCGGCTGTTGTTAAAACACTGCGGCGATTCATCGCTGATGGCAACTGATTCATAGGAGATTCCCTTCCAGTGTTCGATTAGACCAGAATTCTAAACTTATTCAGCCAAAAACATTCTTCATACGGTTGGCATTGTGTTTGATGCGTGTTTCAAAAACAATCAGCATGTGACATGACTATCCATGCCACAGAAAGTTCTTGCTTATAATTCTTTGATTTTTTGGTTTCTCATGCCTCATCTCAAACGCATACTTGTTACTGGTGGTGCTGGTTTCCTTGGCAGTCATCTTTGCGAATGTCTTGTTGAGACTGGTCACGATGTTATTTGTGTTGATAACTTCTTCACCAGTCAGAAAAGGAATATTGCTCATCTACTCGATTGCTCAAATTTTGAACTTGTAAGACATGATATTGTTCATCCACTTTGGCTTGAAGTTGATGAAATCTATAACCTCGCCTGCCCTGCAGCCCCTGGCCACTATCAGTACAATCCCATCAAAACCATGAAGACCTCTGTGTCTGGCGCAATAAATGTTCTTGGTATGGCAAAAAGGTGTCGATCGAAGGTGCTCCAAGCCTCGACAAGTGAAGTATACGGAGATCCAGAAGTCCATCCACAGCCCGAAAGCTATCGAGGTTCAGTCAATCCAATTGGTATCAGGGCATGTTACGACGAAGGGAAGCGTGCTGCTGAGACTCTGTTTATGGATTACCACCGTGCTCATGACGTGAACATTCGTCTCGTACGAATTTTCAATACGTATGGCCCAAGAATGCACCCATATGATGGACGCGTTGTCTCAAACTTTATTCGGCAAGCGATTACCAACGACGCTATCACTATCTTTGGTGATGGATCACAAACACGCAGTTTTTGCTACCGAGATGATCTCGTTGATGGCATCATAAAAATGATGAATGGGCCTGACGACTTTATCGGACCTGTTAATCTTGGTAATCCTCATGAATTCACCATACTTCAACTTGCTGAGTTAATAATCAAACTTACAGATTCAAAATCAAACATCATCAGAAAGTCTCTTCCGAAAGATGATCCTGTACGACGGCGGCCCGAGATCACACTTGCAAAGCAAAACCTATCTTGGGAACCAACCGTGCTTTTAGAAGAGGGACTCATGAAAACAATTGAGTGGTTCCGTTCGATTAATCTTGATGATTTTCGGGCACCAACACCGAACTACGGATAACCGTAGGCCGCGTTTGCTTCGCCGATCTTGAATGACGGCGATTTATCCTCAAAAAAACGTAGGAATAGAAGGTTTCTGCTCCAACGCTCCTTCTTAGAGATACAAGAACGATTGAGACCTTGTTTTTTCGGTGCAATGGCCTCTTTCTTCAGTCAATTGCCCCTATTTTGCCCTTCGCTCCGCCTGAGATATTCGCTACCTTCTGACATTCCGTGAGAGGCGGTGCCTGCGCACCAACCCTCGATTACTGAGTCTCTGTACCCTAAGGATCTGCTTGATCATGGAACGCACGCAGTTGTCGGCAATTGTTCTGGATCTTCTCGAAAAAGAAACCGGCGAAACTTATGACGCTCTTGAAGATTCAACAACCCTGAATGAAGGTCTTGGCCTCGACTCACTCGATATGGCAGGCCTCATTCTGCATATCGAGAGCCACTTTGGCATTCAGATTGAGACTGAACTGTTGGACAAAATCACGAATGTTGGACAAATACTCGACACGCTGGAAGAAAAAATTGCTGTCAAAGAAGGGAAAAGCGCCGCTTAGAAGTTCTGGCAATGGCAGACACCGGATATGTGTTGAACTGTCGATCTTGAATCCTTTTCATTTGTATGTATTGGCATGAATCATTCACTGTCTTCATCCGCTGATCTCTCTGCTCTTTGTCTTGTTGAGTCGTACGCATCAGCATCTGCTCATGCTTCTGAGATAGACACACTCGCTCGTGAGAAACATACCCACGGCTGCCACTCCCTCCCTCCACGATTTCTTCGGCATGCAGATGAGCAAACCGTCATCGGTATGCATTCGATCATTCAAGCCATGGCGGCTGATACACAGGATAGCCGTGACATTTGCAACGACGCCGTCGTTGCAGCTACCTGCTTAGGGGGTCAGCCATCTGCCGCACGAACTATGATTGGTCTTCGAGATAAAGGACCAGTCGCAGTGACCCCACATATTGTTCCACAATGTTCTCTTCATTCAGTTGCCTCTGCTGCAAGTGTTGGATTTGGCATGCATGGCCCTAACTTTGGAGTTGGTGGTGGACCACATGCACCGGCTGAAGGTTTTCTACTGGCCCTGACTCTTGCGCCCATGCTTGCAAAAAATTCACCATCTTCTCGCATATGGCTTGTTTGCACAGGCTGGGATCAGCAACCCTGTCTCGACGCGGCAGGCATTCTCACGAATGATCCCATCTGTCGAGGAATGACTTTTGTACTCAAGCCTGAAATGGCACAAACCCACGACGAAATACAACCATATATTCGATTTTCTTCTCAAAAAAGCACCCCCTCGCCTCATATTCTCCCAGCACACGGCCGTCTGAAAGAACTCTGTGAACAATTCGAAACGGGGACCTGCACAACGATTACCATGACGGACACGTGCACAATCGAAATTTCACCTCTCTCACCGAACCAACTTTCATTGAGGTCAAATGAACTCGCCCTCCAAAAGGAGGCTGCCTAATGAGTTCGGAACAATCTTCTCGTATTGTCATTACCGGAGTCGGTGCTTCGACCCCACTGGGGCATTCATTCAGTGAAATTGGTGATGCGTTACAAGCTGGTCGGTCCGGTATTGATTGGTACGATG
>JAUWWJ010000460.1 GCA_030616935.1 Planctomycetaceae bacterium | reverse complement strand
GTTTTGACGACCGATCTGTTTGTGGAAGTGAATCCGACGCTGTCGCTGCGGTTTCGGGGCGCAAGGCGGCTATTCGTCATTGTCGACCCGGCAGTTTGTAAAGTCTATGGCGATAAGATTAAGGCATACCTTGAACAGTGCGGGGTCCCTTTTGCTGTCTACGTACTTCCAAAGCTGGCAAACAACGAGGAGAACAAGTCCGTTGAGAGCTGGACGAAGCTCCATATTTGGCTGCTGGAGCATCAGATCGGGCCGACAGACTTGTTGGTGGGCGTAGGTGGCGGCGTTGTCAGCGATCTTGTCGGCTACATGGCCGCCACTACACGCCGGGGTATCACCCCCTATATGCTTGTGACAACAACGCTAACAGCAACCATTGATGCAGGAATTTCACCGAAGACAGGCATCAACGTTGGCCGATACAAGAATTCATGCGGTAGGGTCTTTCCACCGCGATGTGTGTTTAGCGATATCAGCTTGCTAAAGACTGACCCTTCAATGAAAACGGGTATCGCTGAACTTATTAAACTCTCGATTGTCCGGTCGGAAAGGTTGTTTCGGTTGCTGGAACATGAAGGGGCTGAGTTGCTTGACAGCAAGTTTCAATCCACGACCGGGCGAGGCATAATTCAACTTGGCGCGCGACTGTTCCTGAAGATGAAGTTCGAGCCACCGTTTCCAGGCAATCGGCCCGCTTCTTTGCGGAGCTTTGGGCACGCCTTTTCGCGCCATTTGGAAGGATTCAGCCGTTTTACTCTCACTCATGGAGAAGCAATTGGCGTCGAGATGGCCGTCGCTACAACTTTGGCGTACCAACTCGGATACCTTTTAAAGACGCAGAGAGACCGGATTGTCAGGCTACTCGAAAAGTTGCGACTTCTGCCGTATTGCCCCGAATGCAATGTCGAGGAAATCTGGTCCGTATTCGAACGTAAAGTGGAGGCAAACGAAGCGCTCTGGTTTCCGATCCCCGGTCCTGAAATCGGTCAAGGAAAGTTCTTGACCTGCTTCTCGAAAACGGAACTTGCCAGCGCCATCAACGCAGTTCCACAGATCAAATTTAGGGAATCAATATCAGGGCGAGTTGAGTACCTGACGAGAATCGGAGATTCGTATCCACCGGTACATGTCATGGCCGATTTCTTCGACGACGGTTCCAGTTGTTTCCACGAGCAGGAACTTGGCGATATGCACTAGTACCCATCTGAAAAAATCTCCATAGAGGAGGAAGCCTTCGCCTATCGACTCCTGCAAGACAACACCAGCGGCGCTTCGCGGATCTTTCAACGGTCACTGTTTGCCGAACCGGCGGACATCGAAGAGACACCAAGGGGGGCACTCATGGCGTAATCTTTAACATTTCTATATACTACCGTTGGGCCTTCGAAGGGTCAGAGTACCAGGAAGAAATTCCAGCTGTCCAATAGCTCTGCAAAAGCATCTCCAACAAAGACCTTGGCCTGATCTGAAATGATATGTTTTGGCGGACCATGTTTTTGCATAGCATTTTCCAAAGCATTGATAATCCAACCTGCATTGGGACCTTCCAGTGGAGTCACAGACATGACTTTACGAGAAAAATGCCTTTACGCGCCCCCTTTTCAGCGTTTTCACAAGTTGACAAGAGGTAAAGCGATTGTCGCTTCAGCCCCCGTTGGTTTTTGTTGGGAATTATTAAAAAAGTAAAGAGGCAGCATCTCCTCAGCCGTAACATTAACGGCTACTCATTCGATGGATTTCGACCTACTCGTAATATAGTAGGGTCGAGTAGAGGCACTACCTCTGGGCACATAAGTTTGACGCTCACGTCAAAAGTCACACGGGCTGCCTAATCGCCACATAACAATTGAATGTAAGCTGAAAAATCATCTCCCTTAGCGCGTACTGTTCTCACATGAGCAATACATCATACTTGCCATTCATCTCTTCTTGCAGTAAGTCGCGCCAAAGCATCGCCACAGCAGCTACACTTCGTCGAGGCGCGCCACAATACCAAGCCGGACGTAATTTTCGGGAAGGACAGGTTCATAACGGATTAATACAGACACAAAAAAAGAGATAACTCCTTTTTATTAAAGAAGTTATCTCTAGGTCTACATAGCGGGGGGGCGTTTCGAACATACGACCACCCCCGTGAGAAGCTACGCACTGACCTTACTCAACTCAAGCCCGAAGGGGCTGCCCACAATCACAATATCCTCACCAACTGATGGTAAAGGATTT
>JAUWWJ010000108.1 GCA_030616935.1 Planctomycetaceae bacterium | reverse complement strand
TATCGAATGCCTCTTGTCGTCCGCCAACCATGATAACAAGGCTGGCATCCCGAGCACCTACATCGCCACCCGAAACAGGCGCATCCAGAGCTTCTATTCCTCGCTCTTCTGCTGCAACTGAAATACGTTCTGCCAATCGGGGGCTCGAGGTTGTCATATCTATGAGTAGACTCCCTGGCTTTGATGCAGCAAGAACACCTTCAGCACCAGTACGTCCAAAGTAAACCTGCTCAACATCTGACGGTAGCCCGAGCATTGTTATGACCGTATCACTGGCAGCTGCCGCAGACTCCGGTGTATCGTGCCACACCGCTCCCTTCTTCAGTAACGCCTCGGCTTTCTTACGTGTTCGATTGTGAACATGTAGTGGATGACCGTTGGCAATAAGGTGCTCCGCCATACGAGAACCCATTATTCCGGTTCCAATAAAAGTGACTGCGGAAGGGACTGGTGACATTGGCTTATACTACGAGGGAAAGTTTTTGAATAGCTTCTGGCATGATAACTCAGAGTGACCTGACTTATGAAAATTATTCGTTTTTTAAACCAAAATAAAGAATTCTTTGGAAGGCTGCACAACGACAACCGTGTCACAATTCTTGATGGAGATATCACATCTGGTTTTTCTGACACAGGAACGCTGGCATCTGTTGAAAAGCTTTTGGCACCAATACGACCCAGTGACGTTCTTTGCGTTGGACTTAACTACAAACAACATGCTGCTGAAACTGGGGCAGTGGCACCTCAACATCCTGTTCTTTTTCTTAAAAACACGGGTGCAATTCAGAATCCTGGTGACCCCATCATACTCCCAAGGAAGCTACGAAGTGAGAAAGTTGACTATGAATGTGAGCTTGCAGTCGTCCTTGGAAAACGGTGCCACAACGTCAGCCGGAACGAAGCAGCCCAACACATTCTCGGCTACACATGCGCAAACGATGTGTCAGCTCGCGACTGGCAAAGAAATGGTGGTGGCGGCCAATGGTGCCGAGGCAAGACATTTGCAACCTTCTGTCCACTCGGGCCGGTGATTACAACCCCTGACGAAATTGATGACCCCAACAATCTTTCTCTTCGAACTCTTCTGAACGGAAACGTCATGCAGGAATGGAACACAAACGACATGATTTTTGACGTTCCTGCTCTGATTGAATTCTTGTCAGCAAGCACGATTTTGAATCCTGGGACAGTTATTCTTACCGGAACACCGCATGGCGTTGGGTTTGCCCGTACCCCACCTGTATATCTACAACCGGGTGACGAAGTCACCGTTGAGATAGAGGGTATCGGGCGACTCACGAATCCAGTTAGTGAAGAGACTTGGTGAAATCTTCTCAGGGTAAGAAGGATGGGGTATAAAACTTCGCCGAATACAAATCATCCTGATCGTAACGCAACCATTTCTGTATGTTGTGGATTAGTGTTCTGGCATGGCACGATGACTCCACACCGAATGGCAATGGTGCCTTACCGAATTCTTCTCATTCCTTTTTTCTTTTTACGCGACATCTCATGGAATTGAATGCATGTCCCAGTCAATGACAACACCCACTGTTCATCCATTTGGAAAACTCCCTGATGGACGAGAAGCTAGCCTCTTTACGCTCAAGGTCCCCGGAGGATGGCAAACCACGATCACAAACTATGGGGCAATAGTGACGAGCCTTTGTGTTCCTCAACAACACGGTGAACCTGTTGATATTGTCCTTGGATTTGAATCACTCAATAGATATCTCGATGGGCATCCTTATTTTGGTGCAATCTGTGGTCGAGTTGGGAATCGAATCGCAGATGGTCTTTTTTCGATAGACGAAAAACCGTATCGCGTTGCCCAAAACAATGGTCACAATCACCTCCATGGCGGTGTCGTCGGATTTGACAAGCAACTCTGGAAAGCAACGCCACGAGTTTCAGAGAAAGGGCCGGCCCTTGACCTTGAACTCTCATCACCGCATGGAGATGAAGGGTATCCTGGAACACTCCACTCAAAAGTGACCTACACGCTGACTCCAGATGGTGAATTATGGATTGAAATGGAGTCAACAACAGACACCCCGACCCTTGTCAATCTTGTACATCATACGTATTGGAATATTGCGGGCCAAGCAACGAATAGTATCGAGAACCATACGCTTCAGGCACATGCTGATCGGTATCTTCCTCTTGACAGAGGTGGTATTCCAACAGGGATTATTCGTGACGTTGATGGCACTCCCTTCGATTTTCGGTTTTCCTCAAAGGCTCAATCCAATCTTGGCCAGGTGATTCGGGCGCTTACTCCTTCACCGGAAGGTGCTGAAAAAGGAGGTGTTGATCATTGCCTTATCATCAATAACTGGAAACCTGACGGAGCATTGAGACCAGCGGTCATACTCTCTGATCCAGCTAGTGGACGAAGCCTTGAAATTCTTACAGACCAACCCGGCATTCAGGTATACACAGGTAATTATCTTGACTCATCACTTACAGGGAAATCTGGGACTACCTATAGACAACATGCAGCGATCTGCCTCGAGACTGAATGTTTTCCGAACGCGATAAACCAAACAGACTGGCACGGCAAATGGCCGTCTGGTCGTTTAAATCCTGGTGAAACGTACAAGCACACCATGGTGCATCGCTTTACCACCGGATACTAGTTCGAGTCAGTTCCAGTCAGATAACCCATCGAGTCCATCCACTCAACGACTCGGTCGGGCCACGCATCAACAGGCAGGCCCTTCTTTTTCATGCCAAAACCATGCCCACCCTTTGCGTACACATGCACCTCACAAGGAACACCATGCTTCTTGTACTCAACGGCAAGAAGAAAACTGCTACTCGCTGTCCAAGGATCATCTGCCGCATGAACGAGACATAGCGGTGGTGATGTATCGTTCACAGTGATAGCCGAAAGGAGTGGCCCCTCAGTACCACGCTCAACGAGATAGGCTGGATAAACGGGAATAGCAAAACTTGGCGTTGGATTGTTAACATCAAGCTTTTCATTAATAGGGTACGTACGTTCGCTTCCATGCAAGCATGTCATTACAGTGAGATTTCCCCCTGCAGAAAAGCCAAGCATTCCGATTCGATCTGGATCAATATCCCATTCTTCTGCGCGATGATGAATCATTCCAATCGCTCGTTGCGCATCCTGGAGAGCAACTTCCTGTGATGATGGAACACGATACTTCAGAAGAATAGCCGTCACTCCATGTTCTGTAAGAAACTCACAAACATCTGTGCCCTCATGCTCATAGGCTAAAATTTTGTAGCCACCGCCGGGGCAAACAAGTACTGCGGCACCATTTGGATCATTTGGACGATACACCGTCATTTGCGGCCGAGTCACATTGGTTATCCGCAGAATTTCATTCTTGTTTGTTCGCACTTCCTCGGAAGATTCGGCCTTCTGCCCGGAAAGTGGAACACCATCTGGCCAAAGATCAAACACAAGTGGATCTGCCGTCAGATCAGATGACATCCCAAGCAACAGCATGAAACAAACGAAGCACATCAGCCACGTTCTGATTGAAAGCATTTCCCTACCCTTTTTGAAAACAAGAACCTCTAAAGACAGCAAAAATCGCTATGACTTTTGCTTACCCTTCTGCTTCTTTTTCTGGCCACGTCGCGGTGGATCAACAAGTGGTACCTTCAACTCTTTTCGTAATCTATCAAGTTCTCCATGTAACTCTTTTTGTGCTTCTGCATACTGCGGTTGATCATAAACATTCTTCATTTCATGAGCGTCCTGCTTCCTGTCAATGAGCGTCCAATAATCCATATCGGGCTCATAAAAATGAAAGAGTTTATAACGGTCTGTTACAACACCATAGTGCTTCCGAACACTATGAGCTCCTGGGAACTCATAGTAGTGATAGTAAAAACTTTTTCGCCAATCGTCTGGCTGTTGACCAGCTAATAATGGACCAAGACTTTTCCCGTGCATATCAGATGGAATGGATTGTTCAGCAGCCTCAAGAAACGTTTCCGGGAAATCGAGTATGGAAACAATTGCATCTGATGTCGTACCTGGCTGCGTCACACCTGGCCACCGAACAAGGCACGGCGTCGTGAGCGACTCTTCATAAATCCATCGCTTATCAAACCAGCCATGTTCACCGAGATAAAACCCTTGGTCTGATGAAAACAAGACCAACGTATTTTCACTCAGTCCCGCTGAATCAAGATAATCAAGGAGTTTGCCAACAGCCTCATCAACAGCTTTTACACAACCGAGGTAGTCGTGCATGTACCTTTGGTACCGCCATTTCACGAGATCTTTTCCAGTCAAGCCCTGCTTGTGAAACTTCTCATTGCGAGGGCCGTAGTAAACATCCCACTCTTTTTTTTGCGCATCTGAAATTGTGCGGGGAGGCTCGAGTTTTGCATCGAGTGGACGAAAGGTTTTTTCGAGCGTCATGTCTTGTTCGTGCTCGGCTCGGCCACGACCGGAATAGTCATCAAATAGTGTTTCTGGTTCTGGGAAAACACGATCGCCATTCCAACCAAGATGCCGCAAGGCTGGTGACCATTCGCGATGAGGCGCCTTGTGCTGGGACATAAGAAGAAATGGCTTGGATTGATCTACGTCTTTTAACCAATCGATTGATAAGTCAGAAATAATATCGGTGACGTATCCTTCATGCTGAACCAGTTCACCGTTGTTAATCATCCTTGGGTTATAGTACGACCCCTGACCTGGCAGGATGTGCCAATGATCGAAACCAGTCGGATCACTCTTGAGATGCCACTTTCCAATCATGGCTGTTTGATAGCCAGCCGATTGAAGCATTTTGGCAAATGTTGGCTGCGCACCATCGAACTGATCACCATTACAGCGAAAACCATTTACGTGCGCGTACTTGCCAGTCAAGATCGCAGCCCGACTTGGACCACAAATGGAATTTGGGACCATACAGCGACGGAACAGCATTCCTTCTTTCGCTAGCCGATCAATATTTGGAGTCTCAAGTAACTTGAGAGAATTCCCATAACAACTCAGTGCCTGATTGGTGAGATCATCACAGAAAATCATCACGATATTAGGAGTCTGCTCGGCTGCTATAGATACGCCGTGAAAGCAAACGAACAGACAGATAAGAACTAGAAACTTTTTCATAACACCCCCATATCAAGATTCGACATGACTTTTATTACCGTGTCACGCAAGCATAACCTTTTCAAGCACATTCTGCATCGACCTGAAAGATTCTCTCCCTCAGAGACTTTTCCAACGCCCACTCTATCATCTCATCCGCGCGAATCTTCATCACTTGTTGACTGCTGCCAAGGCACCTGGGCGGCCGCCTGCACGTGACGACGAAGTGCCTCCGTTCGTTCTCTTACAATGGGCCGATGCTTGTTACTCACATCGGTAGATTCAAGCGGGTCATCAATCAGGTTGAATAACTGGTAGTTTTCAAAGGGTGTATTTTGAAGCAGTTTCCAAGGGCCTCGCCGCACAGCGTAGTAATCCTGCCCTTGGTAAAGTTGCCCCCCTTCTCTTCGAACCCAGAAAAGAGTTCGATCGAACGACTGCTTCTTCCCAAGGAGTGTTGGCAGTATCGACACACCATCAATCTCATGTTCGATTGTTGCTCCAGCCGCCTCACAAAATGTCGGAAAAAGATCACTTGTTAATGCCACAAGGTCACTACGTGACCCTGCCGCAATGTGCCCGGGCCAAACTGCACAAAACGGCACTGCAATACCTCCCTCATACATTTCTTGCTTGAAGCCACGATGAGGGCCACAGTTTGCCAGACTTCCTTTGTGGCCGCCGTTATCAGACGTTAAAACAATGAGCGTATTTTCAGCCTGCCCTGTTTTCTTCAGGCATTCCACAACACGACCAATTCCAGCATCAAGATGTTCAATGAATGCGACGAGCTCTGCCCGTTTTGGATTGATGCCTGGCTCTCGCAACAAAACCTTTTTGAGATATGCCTGAGGGGGTTGCACCGGGGTATGTGGCGCATTGAAGGCAAGGTAACAAAACCACGGCTGCCCGGTACCAGCCCGGGACGATATGTACTCAGTGGCCCACTCACTAAAAATATCTGTTGC
>JAUWWJ010000238.1 GCA_030616935.1 Planctomycetaceae bacterium | reverse complement strand
TCGATAAGGATAGCGATGTTCGGTCAACTGGAAAGAACCCAGGAGGTTGAGCGATGAGCGATTCTGTCTACTACCATCAAGGGTGTCCTGTATGTGGCAGGATGTTGAGAATAGGTGTCCGTTTACTTGACCAACGTGTTTACTGCCAGCATTGTGGCGGAGGGTTTCGAGCAACCGATGAGACTCTTGAGGACGATGAAGGGGCATTCCGGGCGGTATCACAGCTTCAGGAAGAACGGATTGAAATGCTTTTGGAACGTGCTTCAGAAGCGATTGTGAACTCAACGAAAGATGGGCAGTCTCAGGAAGAAGATGTTGCCCAGGAAATAGTCTGACGAACTATGCCAATGGTGGATTCTCAGGCATTTGCTATCTACTTGTCTGAACCAAATCTTCTAAAGCAACCCAGTAGTTTGGAAAAGTTTTTCGAACACATGCTGGGTTGGTAATGCATACTCCTTTCGAGCGAAGGCCAACAAGTGAAAGACTCATGGCCATACGGTGATCATCATATGTTTGTATTCTGGCCGGACGAAGGGGGGCCGGATGTATTGTCAGGCCATCAGGCTGTTCATCAACAACGGCCCCAAGGCGTTGCAGTTCGCGGGTGAGGTCGCTAATACGATCAGTCACTTTGTCTCGTATGTGAGCAACATTTCTAATAACGGTTGGTCCTTCGGCAAAAAGAGCGACGGCAGCGAGTGTCATGACAGTATCGCTGATTGCATTCATGTCGATATCAATGCCTTTTAAATCATTGCCTTGAATGGTAATGGATGGACATGATGAACTACTGCTTGACCAGGTGACAGTGCACCCCATTTGTTCGAGTGCAGTGCAAAATTCGATATCCCCTTGCATGCTATCTCGACCAAGTCCCTCGAGGGTGACTGCGCCACGCGTAACTGCAGCAGCGGCGGCAAAATAGCTGGCTGCAGATGCGTCGGGTTCAATTTTATAATTTTGTGACACGTAACCGGTGGGTGGAATATGCCACTGCCGCTCATTATGAAGATCACATTTTCCGCCAAATGACTCAATGATTGTGCGAGTCATCTCAAGGTACGGAGTGGAGACAAGTGTTCCCGTAAGTTCGAGGGAGAGGCCTTCTGGCATGCATGGTGCAACCAGCGCGAGGCCACTCGCAAATTGGCTGCTCGTTGTACTCTGGACGCATGCCTCAGCATTTTTTACTCCATCGCTACGAATCGTGACAGGAGGGCACTCTCCCGCACTTCCTGCCTCTGCCTTAACACCAAGTGTTCGGAGGGCATTCAAGAGATCACCGATTGGCCGCTGTCGCATACGTGTGGTTCCATCGAGAACATATTGCCCCCGCCCAATGCTTACCAAAGCAGTAAGAAATCGCATTGTTGTTCCGCTTGCTTGACAATCAATGGATGCCTGAGATTTCGGAATCAAGCCTCCGGATCCATGAATGGATAATGTCTGTTTGTTCCAATCTGCGTCGACATTGAAGCCAAGGTTTTTCAGGCCATCAATCATGATTCGAGTATCATCGCTGTCGAGTGCACCGGTTATCTGACTTGTTCCATGAGCCAACGCAGCACAGATTACGGCTCGATTCGTGATGCTCTTTGATCCAGGCGCGCGGACCCGTCCTTGGATTGGTCTTTCCGCGGGTATTATGGTGATTTCGTCAGGGAACGAGTTGAGTGACATCAGGCTTTTAAAGGGCATCGCTGGAGAAGGATTTCAAGACTGCCAGGAGAAACATTTCTCAGTTAGAGTATGCCATGTCGGAGGGTCAAGCACTATCAATTCTTAAACAATGCTACTATTCATGAGGGATTTTGTGATGAAATCACTGCGTCCGAGTTCTGAGAGTGGTTGTAGTTCATATGATCTCACTATCCCGCCAGTTGTACGCTTTGGTCATGGCCGGATCGCGGAGGTAGGCCACGTCGCAACTGTTCTCGGCAAGCGAATCTGGCTTGTTGTTGGAAAGCGTAGTTTTTCTACATGCGGTGGCAGAGAGAGTTTGCTAGATGGGTTTCGGCAAAACGGATTGAGTTTTGAAGAAATAGCACATTCACATGGTGAGCCAACAGTGCAGCAGGTTGCAAATGCAATATGCAATATGCCAGGTGACCAAAAGAATGTAGTTGTAGTTGCGGTCGGTGGTGGCGCGACTATTGATTTTGGTAAGGCATTGTCAGCTCTAGCGACAAACATAAAACCAGGCTCGGAAGAAATAGCCGAGGAGATGATTATCGATCGGTTAGAGGGCGTAGGTCGCGGTGTTCCAGTTGTCAATTCTCCACTACCTTTTTTGGCGGTGCCGACAACGGCAGGCACTGGTGCAGAGGCAACGCGCAACGCGGTTCTTTCTTGTCCAAAGCGGAGGTTTAAGAAAAGTCTACGGAGCCCACTGATGGTTCCGCGAGCGGTGATTCTTGATCCAAAACTGATTGGATCGTGTAGTCGTGACATTATCGCTGCGTCAGGAATTGACTGCCTCACTCAGTTGATCGAATCATTCATTTGCCGTTTTCGTTGGGCTGTTCCAAGAGCATTGGTACTCGAGGCCTTTCCACAGGCAATGAGAGCTTTGCCTCGTCTCCTTGAAAATCCATCTGATGAAACCGCACAATCTGCAATGTCACACGCAGCGTTTATTTCTGGGGTTTCGCTTGGAAATTCTGGCTTAGGTCTGGCTCATGGTGTAGCAGCCGCGCTCGGAGTCGAGTGTGGTGCTCCCCATGGCTCGGCATGTGCGGCATTGTTGCCAGTCGCGCTTCGTGTCAATCAAAAGATTGCAGAGAGTGACCTCGCCAGACTTGATCAAGAACTGGATGGCGAGAGACTGCCTACCCAAGACAGCGCTCAACGATTCATTGAACGTGTTAAGGATTTGTGCCGAATAGCGGGGACGCCAACTCGCCTCTCAGAATTTGGCCTAAAAAGGGAACGGATTTCCTGGCTTGCCGAACATTCAGGCGGCAACAGCATGAAAGGGAATCCTGTGCAACTTTCACCAAGCGAGTTACAGGATGTTCTCGAATCAGTATTTTGAATACGCTTGATGTAATTCAGTATTTGCTTAAGACAGAAAAACAATTGCTCCTAGTGCACACGCAATAAGTGACAGTGCCAGAAGAATAAGTAGAAGAAGTTTTGAATCAGATTGTTTTTTAGTGGGTTTAATTGTTTTTATAACAATGTTTGGATGGGCTGGCAGTGTTTGGTTGTCTGTCTCAATTGAAAAGATTACACCGACTGCCTGCTCTTGAAGTGATCGCGGGAGTGGTGGCATGGCAAAGTTTTCTGACGCTTTCTTTGGCACAGGTGGGATGGCCTGGTCTGCAATAGGGGGGCGTGAATCTTGCATGCTCTTGGTTGATGAAGGAGTCTGGTAGTTGATAGGGAAAAATTCAGTACAAAAGAATTCAGAGTTCACGTTGCTTTTTTGATGGCACTATTCGACGCGGTGCCAGGCTGTGAGTTCAGCGATCGTGTGTTGGTGTTTGCGGCCAGTTTCACGAATGACGAACGGAATGTTCTCACGGCATCCCAGTTTGAAGTGTGGATGCAATGCTCTTGATAATCCAGTGAATGTGTCAACAGGAATACCGGCATTATCGACGTAGCCACCTAACCAATAATTCGGAGGGGTGTAATCTTCAAGCCAAGTGTAGGGTGAGGTAATAACTAGCCATCCACCAACACGAATGCGTTGCGTTATTGAATTGAGAAAGAGTTGGGGCTGATAGAGACGATCAATCAGGTTTCCCGCGAAAACAAGATCGTAGTTGTGCATTTCATCAGCCAGATTACATGCATCGCCGGTTTGAAATGTGACTCGGTTGGCAATGTCGCTATCCAGCAGGCTCTCAAGCGATATTTGGCAATCATTCGTCAATCGGCCCTCAGTTGGAATCTCGTACTGAATAGTGCCGCTTTGCTGTAATCTCTTTGCTGCTTCAATGAAACCAGACGAATAATCAAGGGCGTCAACATGCTGGAAATGCTTTGCAAGTTCAAATGAAGACCTCCCCACTGCACAGCCAATATCAAGGCAGCGATTACGGAGTTCAAGTTTCACAGAATCCATTAAAAAATAGATGCATGCAGCAGGAAAATTTTGGATTCCAATTACGGGTGGTC